>CALCEM010000001.1 GCA_937900285.1 uncultured Fretibacterium sp.
CTCGATCGTTGATCATTCCGGCAAAAATTACGCGGTCTTTTAATTCCGGATGTGCAGACATGAATTTATTAATTAATTCTTCATCAACTGTCCCGGCAAATTTTAATTTATATTCTGGAATGCGGTCATAAATTTTTGAAAACGCTTCAAGCAAATTATCCGCGCCTTTTTCATGCGTAACTCTTCCACATGCAAATATAATATTTTCGCGCTCAGTAAAATTTTTAAATTCCTTTATTTCGTCCGGGTGAATTGGATTCGGGACAAAACCTATTTTGTGATTTAACATCTTTTGAAAATGCTCGATTCTCTCAGAAAATTCTACGCTACAAAAATCAATTAATAATTTTAATGCTAATTTTTCCCTAAATTTTGCAGATTTCGGGCCACCATCAAATTTTAAATATACTTTTCCTTTGGGATTAAAAATTTTATATACTAGAGCTTGCCGAAATGAACCACCGCCGAAATGAAATAAATGTAAAACATCGATTTTGCGCGAATTTTTTAACAGCCACATGTAAGAATCTCTGCGAAATTTCCCCGTAATTTTCGGAATAAATTTTAATTCCAGTCCCGGCAAAAATTTCATGCTCGGATATTCTCCATTTTGATAGGTCGCAATACATGAATTATATCCGAGATATTTATGCATTCCCCACGCCAGTAAACCCAATTCCTTTAATAAATGTTCATTTTTTATATTGAAAAGCAGACAATAATTCCCTCTGATCTCTGATCTCTGATCTCTGATCTCTGATCTCATTTTGCGGCAGTCTTGCATTTTGTCAACCCCTATTTTACACAAAAATTTTTTTTACTGAAAATTACAAAGTTATATTAACATAAAATCCCCCTGAAATTTTATTTTATATTCCAGAGGGATAAATATTTTTTTATTTCAAATTTAAATTTATATTTATAACTGCACTCCGATCCCGCGCTCTTCGTTTGTACCGGGAATTAACGAGTCACATACACCGGCACATATACCAGCTACTGCCATAGGAGTTTTTAACACCGCCCAAACCATTCCGCCTAAAGTTTTTAAAATTTGTCCGTATGATTCGCTCATAAATAATTCTTGATTTTTTTCAACCCATCCAGGCAAACCCAACGCCATTAAAAACGCAAATCCTACAATTAAAACATTTCTCTGGCTTCTCATGTCCGCACGTAATAAAACTTGAATTCCCATCGCTCCGATCGTTCCGAATAATGCTATATATGCCCCTCCGATTATTGGTGATGGCATTGTCGCAATTAACGCGCCTAATTTTCCCACGAAGCTCATTAAAATTAAAATTACCGCTCCAGTGCGAACAACCCAACGCGATGCAACTCCAGTTAAACCGATTAAGCCAATATTTTCAGTGTATGAAGTTGTTCCGACCGAACCTAATATTCCGGATAATGCACAGCATAAACCTTCTGCGCCAATTCCGCGACTGATTGTTTCAGAATCCGGATCGCTCACTCCTGAAGCATATGACACCGAATGATAATCCCCTATAGATTCGATCATACACGCAAAAAACCCGGCTAATAACGCGACTATAGGCATTAAATCAAATTTCGGGATTCCCCACGGCATTATTACTTCATTAAAATTTCTGATCCACGGGGATGCGTCAATGCTCGATAAATTTATATATGCAGGATGTCCAGGCTTAAATATTCCGTTTAATGAAAGTCCCAAACATACACAATATACAACTACGATCGACAATAATATTGCGAAAATATTTAAATATTTATTCTTGAAAACTAAGCTGAACAAAAATATTAAAATTACTACTGCTAAAGATACAGGCCAATAATTTGCCGCGTTACCTTGAATGGCAGTCCCTGCGAGTGAAAATCCTATCGCCATTATTACGGGGCCGATTACTACGGGCGTTATTACTTTTCTGATAACTCCGACGATCCTGCTATAACCTATTACAGCTAAAATTATTCCGCCGACGATTAAGCCTCCGCCTAAATATTGCATTATTGCTTGCGGCCCGGCTGTCTTGTAAATCGCAATGACTGTCATCACAGACGGTATAAAAGAAAAACTCGAACCTTGAACGATTGGAAGTCCTGATCCGAGTTTTTTGCTTGTTTGAATTAATGTCGCTATTCCCATCCCGAAATATACACATGATATTAATGAAGCAATTTGTAGCGCGTCCATCCCCATCGCCGGACCGAATATTAACGGGACTAAAGTTGTTGCGCCAAATAATGTTAAAACGTGCTGCGCTCCTGATAAGAGCATTATAAAAAACGGCGGTCTGTCCTCAATGCCGTATACCATTTTTTTGGCCATGTGATAAATAAAGCCTCCTGTTTAAAAATTCCAAGCGGTGGATTTTACGGGCATAAGTTATTTTTGTCAAGTAAATTTTAAATTATCTGAAAATTTAGATTTTGTTTTATGGACTTAAGTTGACGCGTTAATTTTGTATAAATATAAAATATAAAAGTCGCTTTTGAATTTGGATCAAGGTGAAAATTTTTTTTATAGCCGGGCTGGGTAAATATAACAGCTGAAAAATTTAAGAGTGATTAATTTTAATTTTAGGAGGAATTTTTTTATATGCCGTTACCGTTAATACCGATAATATTAGGCGGAGCTTCAATTTTAGCGGGTGTAGCAGGAGTCGGAGGAGCTTTATCAGGTAAAGAGAAAATGGACAAAGCAAAAAGCAGAATCGATGACGCTAAAGAAGAATACGAACGCAAAAAAGGTGAATTCGATGAGATTCAAGAATTTTCAACCGAAATTTTAAGCGATTTGGGCAAAACAAAATTGGAAATTCGTGAAGATTTTAAAAGGTTCTGCGATGTTTTTGAGCGCATTCACAACCGTCCGGAAGTTAGAGATATTCAAGGCGAAAGATTTAAATTTACAAGCGTTGATTTAAGAAATATCCGGCAGTCTTCAATTTCAGCAGGTGAAGCGATCGGATCAATTATGGGAGCTATCGCAGCAGGAACTATTACAGCCGGAGCAGCATGGTCAGCGGTCGGACTTTTGGGAGCAGCTTCAACCGGGACAGCTATTGCAAGTTTACACGGAGTTGCGGCGACTAATGCTTTATTGGCTTGGTTCGGTGGCGGATCATTGGCAGCGGGAGGACTCGGAATGGCTGGAGGCGCAGCAGTTTTAGGCGGTTTATTTTTAGGGCCGTTAGTTTTTGCAACAGGTTGGTTTGTTGATTCAAAAGGCGATGACGCTCTGGCAAAAGCACGAGAAACTGAAAATGAAGTTGATTCAGCTTGCGAAAAAATGGATACAGCTATAACATTTTTTGAAATTATTTCGGATTTAGCTTGTGATTTAATGAGCGAATTAGAACGGGCAAAAAGATTTTACGATAAAAAAGTCAGCCAGCTCGAACGGCTTGTAAATCGTTGCAATGATTATAATTCATTTAGCAATTATGAAAAAATTTTATTAGATAATAATATTATGCTCGTCAAAATTTTAAGCGACATGACCGAAGCAGATTTATTGACGAAAAATAATAAAGGCGAGCCAGTTATGGAAATCAGTGCAATCAGAGATGAAGAAATAGACTGTATTATTAAAGAATCTGAAGATACTTTAACGAAGATCGCTAAGCATAAATTTTCAGATTTTTTAATTTCATGGCTGCATCTTTAAATTTTTGGGGTGCAGTCTTTCAGAAATTTTTTCAGGAGGTCACCAAATTGGATTTTAATAATAAAAATAATTCTGATATTGCAAATATTGTAAGCGAACTCGATAAATTAAATTTTTATCCAAATCCTGAAGCCGATTTTTCAGGTCCAGCAAGCCCGGCAGCAAATAATTTAATTTCTCAATATGAACAGGTCGTGACAAAAAGTTTAATTCAATCGTTCGGATTAGATCCGATTTTATTTCATGATAGTAAAGGCGGTGACGTTGATACGTTAATTACTGTCCGCGATAATGAGATCGGTTTCAAAAATAAAAATAATTCAATTGCTTACGAAACTAGAAGTGATTATGATTCATACGCAGTTCACACGGATTCAAATTATATTAATATCAACCGTAAATATTCAGCGCAAAAAAAATCAGGAAATTTATACGACGCTTATACGGGTTTAAAATTTTCGCCGAATGCTAAAACCGATTTAGATCATATTATTTCAGCTAAGGAAATTAACGATGACCCAGCCAGAATTTTAGCTGAACTCTCAACCGAAGAACTCGCTAACACTCAGTATAATTTAAAAATGACTGATTCCAGCATTAACAGATCAAAAAATAAATTTTCCGGCAGCGAATTTATTAACAAACTCGATAATACGAGAGATTTACGACAGGCCAGAATCTTGGAATTAAAAAATAATATTTCAAATTTGAACGATAAGCAAAAAGCAGAATTAAACAAGCTCGAAAAATTGGAAAGCGTAGACGCTCAGAGATTATCAAAATTAGATGCACGTTCCAGAAAAATTTATAACGCGAAATTAGCCCAAAAATATTACACGAGCAACAAATTTTTACGTGATACAAGAAACGCCGCATTAAATTCCGGAGTAAAATTGGGAATGCGTCAGGCACTCGGATTAATTTTATCTGAAGTTTGGTGCGCTGTTCGTGAAGACATGCATATTATTATGCAGAACGTAAAAAATTTTGAGATCGGAGAATTTTTAAAGAGCGTTGCGGAATCATTTAAAAAAGCATTTTCGCGCGTAAAGGACAAATTTAAAAATTTAATTGCATCGTTCAGAGATGGAGCGATCGCCGGGATTTTGTCATCAATTACTACGACGGTTATAAATATGTTTTTTGCTACGGCTAAAAATATCGCTAGAATTTTGCGCGAGTCATGGGCATCACTTTGCGAAGCGTTTAAAATTTTATTTCTCAATCCTGATAAATTAACTTGGGCTGAAAGGTTTAAAGCTGTTGCGAAAATTATTGCGGTCACTGCGAGCGTTATTTTAGGCGGAATTTTGCAAGAAATTATTTCAAAATATGGCCTGCCCGATTTCGTAGCGATTTTTATAAGCAGTCTTGTATCCGGAATTTTGTCGGTGACATTAATTTATTTTATGGATCATGGGAGCATTTTCAAAAAATTATTTGATTGGCTCGATGGTATTTTTATGAACGAATTTGCGAAGACTCTCGAATTTTTCAAAGAAGTAAATAAAAAACTTGATGAATATCTCGCGCAATTGGCTCAAATTGATTATAAAGCTTTTGCTCAGGAAATTATTAAAATTAGGGAAATTAATAATAAAATTTATTCTGCTAAAAACGATTACGAATTAAATAACGTTTTACATGCCGTCATAAAACAGCGCGGTATAAAATTGCCTTATGAAGATTTAGCCGGGCTTGATAAATTTATGAACGATAAAAACGCGGTGTTAGTGATTTAATTTAAAATGTTTAATTGTGATAAATGCGGCTCGTGTTGCAGAAATATTGCGGGAATAAAATTATTTAGCGATATGGACGACGGCATGGGCGTTTGTAAATTTTTGGATCAAAGTAATAATTTATGTAAAATTTATAATTCGAGGCCGATTTTTTGTAATGTCGATGAAATGTATAAAAAATATTTTAAAAATTTAATGCCGCTCGAAGAATTTTATAATTTAAATTACATGGCCTGCGAAAAGTTAAAGGAGTTGAAAAAATTAAAATAAATTTAGGATATTCGCCAGAACTTGCGTTTTATTTTTATTAATTCGTCGATCGCGAAATAATATATTTTTGTATTAAATTCTTTTTCCGGTTCGATAAAAATTTTTTTCCCTTTTCCCTTATTGCAGTCCTGGCATAAAGTCCATAAATTATTTAATTCAGTTCTTCCGCCTTTAGCAATTGGAATTTTATGATCGACTTCTAATTTTACGCCGTCTTCATATGGAGTTCTTCCGCACATTTGACATTTACGCCTGTCACGTTCTAAAATTTCATAGCGCAATTTTTTAGTTAATTTTCTGCGTTCACGTTTCATAAATTTTTCTTTGGCATCCTGATTAATTAAGGCTTCAATTAATGCGGGGTCATCGAAAGATATAGGAATCTGTTTTATTTGTTTTATTTCTGTTAATTCTTCGGGCTTATTTATTTCGGGTTTAATTTTAATATTTTCGTTATTATTATTATTTAAATTAATTTCATCGATAATAATTTTATATGGTTCTGGTTTATCATTTTCCGGATGATAATTTTTGTCCATGAGATTTAAATTCTGTTTTACGATTTCGTTTATTATAGTGTGGTCGAGTTTGTTATTACGTTTTCTGCTTTTGGTTATGATTTTTGCAAGGTAATAAATAAAAATTCCGATGCAGATAAAAATAATTATCACAGCTAATATAAACAATTTTCAAACCACCGTAATGTAATTTTAATGTAATTTTGATTTTAAGCATTATAATTATTAAAAATATTTTATGAAAGGGTTGTATTTATTATTTTTTATTCTGCTGATCTCTTAATCCCAAATTTAAACGATTTATCTAAATGGGCCGTAATAGCTTGCGATCAATTTACTTCACAGCCTGAATACTGGCAAAACGTTAAAAATTTAGTGAATAATTCTCCGTCAGCTTATAATTTGATTTTGCCTGAAGCCGAATTAAATAATAACAATAATGATAATAATAATAATATTTTAAACAGAGCAAATAATATAAATTCTTGTATGCAAAATTATTTGAACCAAAATATTTTTAACGAGTATAAAAACTCATATATTTACATTGAACGAAAATTATTAAATGGCAAAATTCGTAAAGGTATTTTAGGAGCGATCGACCTCGAAAATTATAATTATTTGCCCGGCTCAAATTCCCCAGTCCGCGCAACAGAATTAACCGTAACTGAACGCATTCCGCCACGTAAATTAATCCGGAAAAATGCATGTTTAGAATTATCTCACGTTATTATGTTATGTGACGATTACGAATTTAATTTAATTGAGCCGTTCGGGAAAATTAAAAATAATTTAACAAAAATTTATGACTTCGATTTAATGTTAAACGGCGGAAATATTAAAGGCTGGCTCGTCAATGGTGTTGAAGCTGAAAATTTTAATTTAAGACTGCAGAATTATATTAATAAAAATAAAAAAATTTCCAAATCCGGAAATTTAATTTTTGCGATCGGTGACGGTAATCATTCGCTGGCGACTGCTAAAGCATGTTACGAAGACGATAAAAATATTTTAAATCGTTATGCAATGGTGGAACTCGAAAATTTACACGATGAAAATTTATTATTTGAACCGATTCACAGGCTTGTGAAAAATATTGATCCCGAAAAGTTTTTAAACGATATAAAAAGCATTTGCGACGATAAAAATTATTATCCAGTTAAGTTTTATTATAAAAATATTTCGGGCACGTTGAATTTAAAAAAAGATTTAGGCGCATCGGCTTTACATGTCCTGCAAAATTATCTCGATCAAAATAAATTTGAAATTGATTATATTCATGATCTGCCGGCATTAAAAAATTTATCGAGTCAAAATAATAATATTGGTTTCGAGCTTCCAGAATTTGATGCGGAAGCCAAGTTAAAATTTTTTGATTTAATCTCACGTTCCGGGACATTGCCGCGTAAAACTTTTTCGATGGGACACGCTCAGGAAAAAAGATATTATCTTGAAGCACGGAGAATAAAATAAATAAAATGCTCGCTGATTTAGGTTTATTATATTGCGCGTTATTTTGGGGATTGAGCTTTCCTGCGATGAAAATTTTATTAAACGTATATCCGTCATGCTGGTTATTATTTATAAGATTTTTGTCCGGAGCATTTTTAGTGTATATATTTTTTCATGGCCGGATTAATAAATTTTTTAAGCGTGATTTAAAGGGCGGAATTATAATCGGTACATTATTATCAATAGCGCTGATCTCTCAAACTATAGGGATGAATTATATTTCAGGCGGTCGGTCTGCATTTTTATCTGCGATATATGTTTTATTAGTTCCGTTAATAATTTGGGCGTTTAAAAAAATTTTTCCCGGATATATAACATTATTTGCTGCTTGTTTATGTATTGCCGGAATGTTTTTTTTAACTTCTGGCGATGAATCTTTTAATTTTGATTTAAATTTGAATATAGGCGATATTTTGACAATAATATGCGCGTGTGTTTTCGCCTGTCAGATCATAATGATAAACAAATTTACAAAAGGTCATGATCCTGTCACGTTATGTTTTATAGCGTTTATAATTGTCGCATTATTGACGTTAATATATTCTGTAATTTTTGAGCGGAAATTTTTTATAGATTACACGAGCATAAACGAATTAATTTTTACAATAATATTTGTGACGTTTGGATGTTACATGCTACAAATAATTTCCCAAAAATATGCAGAACCTAGTCACGCAGTTATTATTATGAGTCTTGAATCAGTGTTTGGACTTTTGGGCGGAATAATATTTTTAAACGAGACAATTAATTTTAAATCCGGTTTAGGCTGCGCGTTAATATTTTTTTCGGTGTTAATATCTGAATTAAAGGGCATCGCTAAAAAATAAATTTATCATATCAAAGCACGTTTATAATATTCTCATGTCAAATATAAAACTTTTAGATAAAAATATCTGGTCGAAAATCGCAGCAGGTGAAGTCATCGAGCGTCCTGCTTCAGTTGTAAAAGAACTCGTCGAAAATTCTATTGATGCCGGCGCTAATTTTATTAACGTGATTTTATCAGACGGAGGAAAATTAAATATTATCGTCGAAGATAACGGAGAAGGAATTAATTTTGATGAACTGCCCCTCGCTTTAACTTATCACGCAACAAGCAAAATTCAAAATTTAAACGACCTCGAAAATATTTTAACTTTAGGCTATCGCGGTGAAGCCCTCGCAAGTCTGGTCGCAGTCGCTGATGTAAATATTACAAGTAAAACAGAATTTTCAGAATGCGGCGGAATTATAAAAACTTCGGACGGCAAAATTATTCAACATGAAAAAATCAATTGCAAAAAAGGCACGCGCGTTCACATCAATAATTTATTCGGTAGTCTACCCGCCCGAAAAAAATTTTTAAAATCTGCAATAAGCGAATTAAGACGATGCGCCACATATTTACGCGAATACGCCGTGTGTAATCCTAATATTATTTTTTCACTAGAGAACGACAATAAATTAATTTTCAAAACCGAAGGAGACGGAAATATTTTAAACGTCTTAAATAAAATTTGGGGCGAAGGTGCAGAAATTCAAAACGTCAGCTCCTATTTTCAACACTTAAATTTAAATTGCTGGTTTCAAGCTAAATTCAGCAGAAGCGATTTTATGATTTTCGTAAATGGCCGCGCCGTAAACGATCAGAATATTAAATCCGCAATTCTTTCAGCATCCGGAAATTTAAACGGAAATTGGGCATTATTTTTCACGATTGACCCGGCTCTCGTTGATGTTAATATTCACCCGGCAAAATCTGAAGTAAGGTTCAGATATCCAGATGAAATTTTTAAGGTCGTAAAAAATATTATTAATTCGCTCGGAAGCCCTCAGCCTGTTATTAATTTTAATAATTTAAATTTGAAAAATGTTCCGGCCATGAGTAACGAAAAAAATTTTATTGATATTAAGCCCGAACCAGTTCATAAAAATAATTTTGAGCCGAAAACAGAATTTAATTTTAAACCAGCTGAAAAACCGAAAATTAATTTAAATAATGATAATGATAATAATCAAAATAACGAGCCTCAAATTACTTTAAGCGATTTCATGCAAAATAATAATGACCAGCAAAATATAATTTTTTTGGGACAGCTCTCAACGGGTTATCTCGTTTTCGATAATTATGACGGCTTAATTTTAATGGATCCTCACGCTGCTCACGAAAGAATCAATTATGAAAAATTTAAAAACGCCGCAAAAAGTTCCAACAGTTCGCAAAAATTATTAATTCCTATTATTCTGCATCCTACTTTAGCGATTGAAGCTCAAGAATTTTTTAGCGAGATAAATAATTCCGGGTTCGAATTAAAAAATACTCCGTCCGGCATCGCAATTAATGCAGTACCATCAGCCACAGCAGAAATATCTGAACCGGAAATATTATTAAGAATTTCACTAAACGCGTTAAAAAATAATCATGACGGCGATATTAAAAATTTATTGTGGCGGACTTGGGCGACTTATGCGTGTAAAGCTTCAATTAAATTAAATACAAAAATTTCAGCTGAAGGAGCTTTATTGCTCTGGAAAAATTTATTTAAATGCGAACAGCCTTATATTTGTCCTCATGGCCGGCCGACTGTTTTAAAAATTTCTCGTCAGGATTTGGCTAAACATTTTGGACGCGAATAATTTTATTTAAAATTTTATTTAAAAGCTCTGCGCCATTATTATCCTGTAATTTTCGTATATAAACATATCAGGCATTATTAAATTATTTAGGTTCGTAAATTCTTTAATTCTGTCGGGCACTTGGCTGATTAAATCTTCTGGACGGCTGTCAAATAATCCGCCATCACCGCATGACATTACGCATTTAAAATTTTTTAATAACCCAAAATACGGCGACCTCGCTAAATCTGATAATCCCGAATCAACTCGCGTTAAATCTATGCTTATAACCGGGACTCGGCTTTTAAATAATTCCGTTGGGTCTTTTAAATATTTATCCGGTGGAGCGATCAAAATATCATTATTATAAGCTGGTAATTTTATGGCTGGAATCGGCATCAAATTTCCTGAATATAAAAATTCCCGTTCGCTTACATTACCTTCCGGCAGTTCCTCCAGTCTCGAATCATGGCACAATCTGGAAAATAATTTTAAACTTTCGGATTTATTTACGCCCAATAATAATATTTTCTTGTTGAATTTAAACGCGTTAAGCCCGAAAAATTTATTTTTAAATTCACGTTCGCGCATCGAAATAATTAACGATGAAATTAAATTTTCATTTTCTTTTTTGCCAGAATTATAATTACTCGTAATATTTTCTGCTGTAACATGAGGTAAATTAATATTTCCTGTTCCGGCTAATAATTTTTTTATTCCGTCCGAAGCCTCTTGAACCTGCCAGCGAGAATTTCCGATTAATCTGCCCTTTAAAAGTCCGTCAAGAATTTTAACAGCCCGTTTCATTCTGAAAATTAAAGCGTTATGAAAAACATTATTTTGCAACGGCATTAAATAATTAATTACCATGTTAAAATTTGATTCGAGCCATTTAGCGGAATTTCGGGAATAAAAATTTTCCAGCGCCAATTTAGACGAAACCGGAATAATTTCATGTGAATAATAATTTCTTACGTTCGAGACGGCATTTAAAATTTTTTCGTTGCGAGTCTTTATAATTTTTCCTGCTTCATAGTCGTCTTTTTCCAAATCAATTTGCGATAACACAAATAATAATTCACGTCCAAAATTTTTTATTAAATCGTGATCCTGAGCTTTTAAACCAAATCTCACAGGCGCAACATAAATTATATAATCAAGTTCCGGCAAAATATTTCTTAAAACCATGTTCCCATTACCCGTTAAAGCATCAAAACCAGGAGTGTCCATAAAACTAAATCCTTCAGGAATAAGCGCGCCGGGTATAAAAATTTCAAGTCGTGCAATTCCGAATTTATTACCGGGATTTGAACTTTCAGACGATAAATTATTTATTAACTCCGAATTTAATTTATTTCCAGAAATTTTTTCAACTCGTCCATCCTGATAAAAAATATTTGCTGATCTCGTCTCACCGTTCTCGCATAAAATCGGTATATTTGTCGTGGCTCTGGTTTGTTCAGGGATTAAACGTTCACCTAAAAGAGCATTCATAAATGATGATTTTCCGCTGCTTGTTAAACCGACGATGCCGATCATTAAATTTTTATTTCCCAAAATTTTACGAATTGAATTTAATCTGTTGTTAGCGGTTAAAGCATTTCGGGCAGAGTCTATAAATTTAGCAAAATCATTTTTTAATTTCGTATCATTCGGATTAATTTCCGCGTTGAAATTTAGATCAGCGTTAAAAATTTTCCGTTGAATTTGTCTGCGTAAAATAAAAATTTCTCGTTCCATGTCTTCGAGCAGGCTTAAATCTCTCAAAGTCATAACGCCCTGTATTCTTACAGCTTCGTAAATTTTCCCGTTAATTTCGATTAGATCGCCTTCAGAAGAATTTTCAAGCCAAGCGGATAAACTCGGAGTTTCATTGCCTGATAATTCTGAAATATTTCCGTTTGAATCGCGTTTAATATTTGCGTCCAATCTGAACGACCTGTAAACTCCATCGCCGCAATATAATTTACGAGTTACTGAAAAATTTTTTTCGCTGCCCATACCCAAAATTAATCTTTCAAGCCTGGTTATAACGTTATGATTTTCGGGGTGACATAATTCAAACCATTGGTCGACAGTTCCCGGACAAGTTTCAGGGCTAAGGCGCATAATTTTAAGAATATTCGATGAAAAATAAATATATCTCGACGGAAATTCCGCCCTAACATCTGGAGCTTTCGGAATAAACGGCCTATAAAATTTTTCTCGTTCCCATTCATTGAGTGATAAAATTTTTTTCATGTGATTATAATAGCTTAAAATTTAAAATTTAAAAAAGGAGATGTATTTATTATTTATGATTGACGCAAATAATTTTAAATGGGGCGGAGTCGATTGCGGGGAATTAGCCGAAAATTTTGGCACTCCGCTTTATGTATTTGATGAAAATATTATTAATTCCAGATGTGAAGAAATTCAAAATAAATTTTTACGCAAATATAAAAACACCTTCGCATATTACGCGGGCAAAGCATTTTTAACACGTTACATGGCCAATTTAATAAAAAATAATAATTTGGGTCTCGATGTTGTTTCGGGTGGCGAATTATATACGGCTCTCAGCGCAGATTTTGACCCCCAAAATATTGAGATGCACGGAAATTCAAAAAGTCACGATGAAATTTTAATGGCCGTAAAAAATAATGTCGGGCGTATTATTGTCGATTGTCCAGATGAATTAAAAATTATTTCGGAAATTTCGAGGCAAAATAATTATACATGTAAAATTTTAATTCGAGTTTGTCCCGGCGTTGACGCTCATACACATAAAAGCATCGCCACTGGTAATTCTGATTCAAAATTCGGCGTTCCGATTGACGGAAAAATGTTAATTGACATGATCAAATTTGCAATGAATGACGCTAATATAAATTTAATGGGTTTACATTTTCACGTAGGCTCACAATTATTCAGCCCTGACGATCATATTAAGGCGTTAAATAATGTCATCAAGCTGATAAAAAAATTAAAGAGCGATTTAAATTTTACGACTCGTGAATTAAATCTCGGTGGAGGTTTGGGAGCTGTGAAAAACCCAAAATATAAAAGCGTTGAACTAGAAAAATTTATTGATCCGTTGATGAAAATTTTATATAACGAGCTTGATCCAGTTCCAAAAATAACAATTGAGCCGGGACGCTGGATAATTTCAGAATCTGGAATAACAATTTACACCGTTGAAAATATAAAAATTTTTCCAGAAATAATTTACATCGCCGTAAATGGTGGCATGGCCGATAATCCAAGATATGCGCTATATAATGCCGAATATGACTGCGTAAATATTAAAAATCCTAATGGCAAATTATTAAATTTAAGTTATCCAAATAAAAAAATTTCGATTGTCGGAAAATGTTGCGAATCAGGAGATATTTTGATCGATAACGCTGAAATTTCAAACACAAACCCCGGCGATTTAATAGCCTTGTATAATACAGGTGCATATACCTTCAGCATGTCGAGCAATTATAATAAATTATTACGTCCGGCCGTAGTATTTGTTAAAGACGGCGAGGCAAAATTAAAAGTTGAACGCCAAAAATTTGAGGATTTAATTTCCGGAGATTATATTTAATTTTTAATTTAATTCATTCGTTGTTTATAACTTCATCTAATCTGTCAAAAGACATGCGGTCTAATAATGAATTTCCGAAAGATCTTATTAATTCCTCGTGAATTTTATGCCGTAAATAGCTGTTGAGATGGGCGGGGGAATCTATTTCAAAGGTTGCCATAAGATCCGCGTTAAATGTTCTGGTTATGCAATTTTTATAAATAGCTGGATTACTGAGCCACGGGAGCTGTTTCGCCAGTTCGTTAAACGCCTCGCAAATTTTTTTACCAGCCTCGTCCAAATTCGTACCTTTTGCAAATTTATATAAAGTGTAATGCCTCATAATTAAAAATTAAATTCCTTTCATTCTGCTTATTTCTCATTTTATGAAATACCGGTGTTATATTATATAAACTTAACGTAATGAGAGCAAAAAATAAATAAACCAAAAAATTCCGGGCATTAAAAATTTTTCTCCCGGAAGATTATTTATTTTATTATTTTATTTAAAAATTAAAATTTCAATTCCTCAAATTCTTCAATGTCCGTCGCCTTTTCGACTTTTTCAAAAGTTACCTCGACATCTCCGATATTTTCAAAAAGTTCAGCACCCGTTTCAATATGTCCCATATGCTGCCGCTGAAATCTTTCGCCGTTCTGTTTATATAAAATTACGATGCAGTGTCTCGGAGGCCAGTAAATTAAATCGCCAACTTTATAGCTGCTCGCTGTTAATTGTCCAGTCGGATAAGCTGTCGGCGAAAAAAAACATAATTCGCGTTTATATAAATCCTTCATGTGAAGAGTTAACGGCAATTTATTATAAAAAGCTGTTGAAGTCGGATTATTTTCAAGTGAAGCGATGACGCTTACATTATTTGCAGTAATTCTAATTTGAGCGAGTTCACCAGCAAACGCAACATTTACAAAAATAAAAATTGCGATAACGCTTAAAAATATTTTTTTCACCATGATTTAATTTAATTCCTCGTAAAAATCTTTGTCGACAGGTTCAAGCCATTCGTTTGAATTTCCTTCGCCTGGAACTTCGATGGATAAATGTTGAAACCATGAATTTTTTGCAGCTCCGTGCCAGTGTTTTACGTTAGCAGGAATATTTACGACATCTCCGGGCTTTAATTCTCTCGGTTCTTTATTCCATTCCTGATAATATCCGCGCCCGGCAGTAATAATTAAAATTTGTCCGCCCCCTGAATTTGAGTGATGTATATGCCAATTATTACGGCAACCAGGTTCAAAAGTTACATTAGCTATTACGACTTGTTTATCGGATAAAATATTTAAATAGCTTTGACCGACAAAATATTTTGCGTAAGCGTTATTTTTTTCGCCAATTTCAAACACGCTTAAATTTTGCATATTCATATAAAACTCCTTCGATAAAAATATATTGTTTATTATACAATTCACAAATAATTTTCAAATGAAGCAGGAGAAATTTTAAATGAGCATATTCGAGAGAATGTTAAATACGCAGGCGTTAATGTTTATTTACGTCATTTAGTGTGCCTTTGGTTGCTGTGTTGTTTTAAAATAAAATAATTTTTATAGGGGAGTGTCAAAAATTTTAAATTCAAGATTAAATAATTTACGCGATTTGATGAGCAAAAATAATTTGGACGCATTTATTTTAATAGTCGATGAGCGCTCAAACTCTGAAAGCTGTCACTATATTTCCGGATTTCGCGGAAGTTCTGCCGGTTTAATAATTGATATGAACAGCGCAAAATTAATAACTGACGGAAGATATAAAACTCAGTCCAGAAACCAGACCAATTTTGAAATAATTATTCAGTCCGGAAAAAATTTATATGAATTTATCGCCGAAAATATTTCGAGTTATAAAAATGTCGGTTTCGAAGCAGATAAAATTTCATATGCAACTTTTAAAAAATATTTTGAGCCGGTTAAAACAAATTGGCATGATGCTTCAGATTTTATCCCGGCTTTACGCAGAACTAAAGATCAAGACGAAATTAATTTTATAAAAAAAGCTGCCAAAATAGCAAGACAAGCATACGGAAATATTTTAAAAAAAGTTCATCCAGGAATGTCAGAAATTGAATTTGATTTAAAACTCATGGCCGAAATAAAAATTTTAGGTGCTGAAAAAGGCTGGGCGCATGATGATTTTATTGTTGCTTCGGGTGAAAGGTCCGCGATGTGTCACGCTCCTGCAACAAATAAAAAATTTGAACGCGGCGAAATTGTTACGGTGGATTATGGCGCAATGGTTGAAGGTTACATGAGCGATATAACTCGGAATTTTGCAATAAATCAACCCGATGAATTAGCGTTTAAATTAAATAATATTTTGATCAAAGCTCATAACGAAGCAGCTAAAAATTTACGTCCAGGAATTTCAGGAAAAGAGATCGACACTATCGCGAGAAATATAATTGAAAATGAAGGCTACGGGAAATATTTTTTACACGGTTTGGGGCATGGTTTGGGCTTGGAAGTTCATGAAGCTCCGAGATTGTCACAAAGTTCAAAAGATATTTTGCAGGCTGGAGATGTCGTAACGATTGAACCGGGAATTTATATTGAAGGCTGGGGCGGTTTAAGGATTGAAGATGATTATTTGATCACACCTGACGGCCATGAATGTTTAACGGTGAATGACAATCAAAACATTGAGATCGTAAATTTATAAATTTCTGTACAGTGAGGAGGAAAAAAATTTTTATGGTTGATAATTCGAGGCTGGGAATTGCAAAGCGCG
>CALCEM010000002.1 GCA_937900285.1 uncultured Fretibacterium sp.
CCCCCTCCTCCTCATCAAGTTTATACGATTCAGCAATTTTTTTAGCCAATGATCTGAAACGCAAATTTAAATCAAAATATAAAAGTTTAATTCTAAACTCAAAATTCATAATGCTAATGCCAAACAACTTATTTGGTATATCACACAATCTCAACGCTATACCAATCAAATCACCATGACCTAAACAGTCAGTTAAAGTTCTAAATTTCTTTTTTATATTCATAGCCTTTTATGACCTCCCAGTAATTCACTAGATCAAATTAATTTAATTTTACACGCAAATTTTAATATTTTGATCGGCCGGAAATTAAATAATTAAATAATGTATCATCTGTTAAATTTCTATTTCCTGCGTACGTCAATTTATGAAAATCACTCATATCCGCAAATTTTTTCATTAAGTCATCTGAATATTTGTCCCATAATCCTTTAAATTGCATTTGATGAGGAATCTGATTTGAAATGAACGGAACTTCATCCCAAATGTAATTATATTTTTGCGCTGATAATTTTAACATCATGTGAAACGCAAAATAATCAATCAAAAAATTATATTTTTTCCAGTATTCAAATAATAAATCTCTCGTTAATTTTAAAATAGGATTGTCCTTGTCTGAAACAATAAACCAACTTGACGAAACACACCAGCCATTATCCTCGCGCCTGAACATAAAAAAAGGCTGATGCATAATATTTTCAAATTTCCGCCCCGTACAATAAACTGTCGAATCGCACCATGTCCCGCCGTGATTTATGAGCAACTGTAATCTTAATAAATCGCTAAAATGTGTATTTGAAATTATGCCGTCACGATATTTCTCTAAAATATATTCTGGAAAGTTTACGTAATTATATAAATTATTATTGTCAATCGTTATTATTTTTTTATCTGGATGCCATTTCTGGAGGGATTTAAGACAAACTTTACAAATTTCAGGAGCATTCTCTAAACCTTGAAGCCAGCTCCACCAAATAATATTATCGTGAGATTGTACCCCCCCTGTGAATTATACGTATAATTAGAATTTTTGATCACATGATCAAATTCTTTTTTGAGATGAGTACATTTTATTTTGCGCTGAAAATTAATTATTTTGGGATTTCTCATAATAATATTTTTAATCCTTCTCATAAAATTAATAAACATTTTTATAATTCCTTTTACATCCCCACTGAATAATAATTTAATAAACTTCTTAAACTTTTTCGCAATTTTGTTTAACATGATGTACCTCAAATATCACTAAAATACTAAATCTCCCGACCCTCACGAGCCGGGATATTAAATTAACAAATTAAAAATTTATTCTTCTGCGCTCCAATTCGCATCCTTAAACGCTTCCGCAAATGGATTATACGCAATCCCTTCTGCATCATCATCCGTATAACTCGTATTTTCGCGAACAGGTTTAGCACGAGGCTTTTTATTTGGACGTTCACGACGCTCAGATTTTTCGGGCTTATTTGATCTTTCACCGCGATCACGTTGACGATTTTCACGGCGTTGAGGTTTATTCTCCGCAACCTCTTCACGCTCAATATTTTCAACTTCGGGAGCTGGTTCAGGTTCCGGCTCAAGCGCACTCAGTGATAACCTCATACGACGCTGCGAAGGATCAACTTCCAAAATTCTCGCAGTCACTTCCTGCCCTTCGCTCAAAATTTCACCGGGCTTCCCTACATGTTTACGGCTCAATTGCGAAATATGTATTAAAGCCTCCACACCCTCTTCAACTTGAACAAATGCACCAAAATCTGCAAGCCTCACAACTTTTACAGGAATATCCTGCCCAGCTTGATAACGCTGCTCAATATCTTTCCAAGGATCGTTTAACTGTTTACAGCCTAAGCTAATGCGCTTTTTTTCCGGCTCAATCTCAAGCACTAAAGCCTCAACCTCTTGACCACGCTTCAATACATCACGTGGACGGCGAATCCTGGTCCAGCTTATATCGCCAACATGTATTAAACCTTCGATGCCCGGCTCAATCTCAACAAATGCACCGAAATCCGTCATGTTAGTAACAACACCCTTAACCGTATCGCCCTGATGTATGCGCTCCGTAACATTGTCCCAAGGATCTCCGGTAACTTGTTTAATGCTCAATGAAATTCTATCGTGCTCCCGATCAATTCCAATAACTTTTACCGTGACTTTGTCGCCCTTCTTAAATAATTCACGCATCTTAAAATTACGCTTCCAAGTTATTTCCGTGACATGTACAAGACCGTCCATCGTTCCGAGCGTTACAAAAATTCCAAAATCTGTAATGCTGTTTATTTCGCCCTCTTTTATATCGCCCTCATGGACTTGGCTGTAAAATTGTTCTTTCTTTTCGTTCTCAATTTGCTCCAAAAGTTCACGGCGCGAAAAAACTAAACGGTGCTTGCGTCTGTCCTTGTCTAAAACTTTTACCTCAAGTTCACGCCCGATAAAATTAGACGGGTTTACTCCGCGTCCGGTTAAAGTTAAATGCGACACCGGGATAAATCCTTCAATCCCAGCATACTCAACAGTTAAACCACATTTAATGCGTTCCGTTCCTTTGTTTGGGATGTTTATATCTTTTTCCTGAACGCGAATGCCCTTTACTGTAACTTTGTTATTTGCTTCAGATAATTTTTTCTCAAGCTCGGCCCATCTCTTATCAAGTTCATGATGCCAACGGTTTAAAATTAATTGAGCTTCTTCGCCGTTACGTACGCTGACGACTTCGACTTGAATTTGTTCGCCTGGTTTTGGTTTTTCGCCGGTATCTATCAAAGGACGGTGCGTCCATTCTCTTTCGGGAATAATTCCCTCGCATTTAAATCCAACGTCGATTAAAAGTCCGTTCTCGTTTTCTCCGATTACTGTACCGATTCGAGTTTCACCCTTACGAATTTCCGTGCTTGCTTCGTACTGGTCGAGAACTTCCTGCATTGTTTCAGGTTCATGCGTTTCATTTTCGTTTGTAGTTGCTGTATTTAAATTTTCCTGCTGATCCATTTAGAATCAATCCCCCTTAATCGCTGACCGCTTAAATTTTTGCGATCTTATTTGTTATTTCTGTTATGAGCCATTCGGGTGTACTTGCGCCCGCAGCTATTCCAACAGAGTTTTTATTTACAAACCATTTTAAATTTTTTTCCACTTCGTCGCTGTCCTCAATCCATAAAACTTTTACGCCTTCTGATTCTATTATGTCGCGTAATTTTCCGGTATTTGCACTTTCACGACCTCCTATTAAAATTACTCCGTCTATGTCATTATTATTTCTCACTAATTCCCGTGCTGATTCCTGACGCTCTGATGTCGCTTTACAAATAGTATTACAGACGTGAAGCTCGTTGCATTTGTTCACTAAAATTTTCGCTACTTCGCTTAATCTCGTTTCGCGTTGAGTGGTCTGCGATATCAAAGCAATTTTATTTTTTTTCGCTAAATTTTCGGCCTCGACCTCGTTCGCAACAACTTCAAAATTATTATTATTGCCGTTTATGTGTCCTATTATTCCTTTTATTTCAGGGTGATTTTTATCGCCGAGCAGAACTATAAAATAATTTTTACGCGAAAATTCTCCGGCCATGTCTTGAGCTTTTTTCACAAATGGGCATGTCATATCCGTAACTTGTATATTTTTTGATTTAAGTTCTTCAACGACTTTTAAACTTTCACCGTGAGCGCGTATTAAAACTTTTGAGCCTGAAGGAATTTCATCAGCTGACTTCGCAACACGCAAACCAATATTTTTTAAGCGCGCAACCTCCTGCGGATTATGAATCGGTAAACCTATCGTCCAAACTTCAGAATTATTTTTTAATGCCTCACTGATCGCATCTACAGCCCTCTTAACGCCAAAACAAAAACCAGCATGACCCGCTTTTATTATTTTCATGAATTATTTTGCTCCAGATGTTTTTTTATTTCGCTTAAAATTTCCGACTCGCTTAAATTTTCCGAAACGTTAAACCATTTAGCAGGCTCAAATTTTTTAAACCAGGTCTCCTGCCTTCTGCAAAATGCTTTTGTTCGAGAAATTGAATTTATTAAAGCTTCGTCCAATGAAATTTTATTCTGATGAAATTCTATTAATTCCCGATAGCCCAAACCTTTTAACGGGTTAAATCTTGAATCAAATCCATTTTTTAAAAGCCATTCGACTTCCTCAACAAATCCGTTTTTAAATTCATCGGTTAATCTGTCGGAAATTCTTTTAAATAATTCTTCGCGCGGCCGGGTTAAGCCTATGTATAAAATTTCAAATCCGTAATCGCGTTTTTCGCCCTCGTTAAAAATTTCTGATGGCGATTTCCCCGTCAATTCGTAAATTTCCAGCGCTCTCGTTACTCGTCTTGTGTCGTTCACGTGTAATCTGTCAGCCGTAACGGGATCAACTTCAGCGAGCCGCATATGTAAAAGTTCCGCACCTTGAGAATTTGCTAAACCTTCATATTTTGCTCTTACATTTTCATCTGTTGGAAGTTCCGAATTTAAAGCACCATGAAACAACGCGTAATAATAAAACGGAGTTCCGCCGACAAATAACGGGATTTTATTTCTGGAATAAATGCGCTTTACGATCTTTGAAACTTTTTCCGAGAAGTCCGAAACTGAAAATTTTTCATCAGGATCAGCAACATCGATCATATGATGCGGAATTTCACGGCGAATCTCACATGAAACTTTATCCGTACCTATGTCCATGTATCTGTATACCTGACGCGAATCGACAGAAATTATTTCGGCACTCAAGCTCCCCGCAATCGAAATACTTAAATCAGTTTTCCCAACTGCTGTCGGACCTATTATCGCCACTACCGGCTGTCGGTTCATAAATAAAACTTTCCCTTAAAGAAATATTTTGAATTAGCACAATGCGAGAGATTATAACACAAAATTTTACACGTCAATAATTTTTTATTTCAAATTTTATATTTGTTATAATTTTAATCGCAAATTCATTTCATTCTTAAGGAGGAAATATGATCTTGAAAAAATTTGTATGCATGTTAATGGCTTTGTTTATGCTCGTTAATATTTGTGCTGCATTTGCTGAAGATGCTCCGTTTCATATTGGCGTGGTAACTGGTACAGTCTCACAATCCGAAGACGATTTACGCGGAGCTGAACTCATGATCAAAATGTACGGCGATGCTTCAAAAGGCGGAATGATTACCCACATCACTTACCCCGATAATTTCCCGTCCGAACAGGAAACAACTATCAGCCAAATTTTAGGACTCGCAGACGATCCAAAAATGAGGGTAATCGTCGTAAATCAAGCAGTGCCCGGAACAGCTGAAGCATTCAGAAGAATCCGCGAAAAACGTAACGACATTTTATTAATTGCCGGTGAACCTCACGAAGATCCCGGAGTAATTTCCGAAGCCGCAGACATTTCAGCTCATACTGATCACATCGGAAGAGGTTACACGATCCCTCTCGGTGCTCAAAAAATGGGCGCAAAAACTTTTGTTCACATTTCATTCCCTAGACATATGAGCTACGAAACTTTAGGTTTACGCCGCGCAATCATGGAAGAAGCTTGCAAAGATTTGGGGATTAAATTTGTTTTCGAAACAGCTCCAGACCCAACCAGCGATGTAGGAATGGCAGGAGCACAGCAATATATTCTCGAAAATATGCCGGCTTGGATCGAAAAATACGGAAAAGATGCCGCGTTCTTCTGCACAAATGACGGACATACTGAGCCATTGTTAAAGCAAGTCGCAAAAATTGGCGGTTATTTCGTTGAAGCAGATTTACCTTCGCCGTTAATGGGTTATCCCGGAGCTTTGGGAATCGATTTAAAAGAAGAGCAGGGAGACTGGATCGCAATCCTTAAAAAAGTTGAAGACGCTGTAATTGAAGCAGGCGGTAAAGATCGTATGGGAACTTGGGCATTTTCTTGGGGCTATACTACAACGGCAGGACTCGTCGAATACGGTAAAAGATTTATCGAGGGAACTGCTAAAGGAAAATTAGGAACTGCTCAAGCGTTAAGAGATTTGCGTGAAGCTTATGACACATTTTGTCCCGGAGCACATTGGGGCGCAAGTTATTTCACCGATGCAGTAAGCGGAGTGAGAAACACTAAATTTATTTTATTGCGTCAAGACACTTATGTATTTGGAAAAGGTTATTTAGGTCTTGCAGATGTTGAAGTGCCGGAAAAATATTTTCATATACGTATGACTCCAGCAGCCGAATAAAATAATATTTTCGTAATTTTTTATAATTTTATAATAAGGGAGTGCGTATTAATTTTTAAATTCTGCGCATTCCTTTTTTTTTATTTTTTTAATTTAATATAATTTATTCGAGGTGAAAAAATTTTGTCAGATTTAAATAACAAAAATACTCCCCTTTTAACTCTCGAAAACATCGGAAAAGATTTTTACGGAAACAGAGTTTTAAGCGGAATAAATTTTTCAATTGAGGCAGGCGAAATTTTAGGACTTGTCGGCGAAAATGGCGCAGGTAAATCTACACTGTTAAATATTCTTTTCGGAATGCCCGTAATAAATTCAACTGGAGGCCATGAAGGTAAAATATTTTTGGACGGTAAACCAGTTAATTTTACTTCGCCCACTCAAGCCCTAGCAGCCGGCATCGGTATGGTTCATCAGGAATTTTCATTGATACCGGGCTTCACTGCAACTGAAAATATTTTGTTGAATCGCGAAGATTTGAACCCGTCATCAATGAGTTATATTTTTAGTGAACGCGTCTCAACTTTAAACCGCGATGCAATGGAACAAAGAGCAAGAGCAGCAATACACACACTCGGAGTAAATATCGATCCGGATATGAAAATCAGCGAGATGCCTGTCGGATATAAACAATTTATAGAAATAGCGCGGGAAATTGATCGAAAAAATACGAGATTATTATTTCTTGACGAACCGACAGCAGTTTTAACTGAAAGTGAAGCAGATATTTTATTGATTGCCCTGAAAAAATTGGCGCGTTCCGGCATAGCAATAGTATTTATTTCGCACAGGCTCAACGAAGTAAAAGACTTATGCAACAGAATAATAATTTTACGCGACGGAAAACTCGTAAAAGATTCGCCGGCTTTTGATTTATCAGTGAGGGAAATTGCTTCGCTGATGGTCGGGCGCGAAAATAAAACAGAAAATCAAAATTTAAATAACGACACCGAACAAAAAAATAATAACGATGATTCAGACGATGAGAATTTAAAATCAAAACGCAAAAAAATTAAACCTGCTCTCAAAGTTGAACATTTATGGGTGGATATGCCTGGCGAAACTGTTCGGGATGTTTCATTTGAAGTTAAGCGCGGTGAAATTTTCGGAATCGGCGGACTTGCAGGACACGGAAAATTAGGGATTCCAAACGGCATAATGGGTTTATATCCGGCTGGCGGAAAAGTTAGATTATTGGGGAAAAAATTAAAATTGAATCAACCCCGGCAGGCTTTAAATCGTAAAATGGCTTTTGTCTCTGAAGATCGTCGCGGAGTTGGTTTATTACTTGATGAGCCTCTCGACTGGAATATAACATTCACGGCCATGCAGGTGCAAGGAAGATTTTTAATCGGGATTCCCGGAATATTTCAGCTTCGGAACGAATTCGCAATGAAGAGGACTGCTAAAAAATTTATTGATGCTCTCGAAATTAAATGCACCGGATCAAACCAGAAAGCCGGAGAATTATCAGGAGGCAATCAACAAAAAGTATGTTTAGCAAAAGCATTCGTTTTAAAACCTGAAGTATTATTAATTTGCGAACCGACCAGAGGCATCGATATTGGCGCTAAAAATTTAGTGCTCGATACTATACGCGAATACAACAAAAAAAATAATACGACAATAATTATTACGAGTTCAGAGCTTGAAGAGTTGCGCTCCGTTTGTAATCGTGTAGCAATTGTTGACGAAGGGAAGATCGCGGGAATTTTACCGGCATCAAGTCCTGCGGAAGAATTTGGAATGTTAATGATGGGACAAAATAATACGGAGGAGGTTGAAAATTTATAATGATCGGCAAATTTATAGAAAATGCAGGCTGGCCGAGGATAATAATAGCTTTATTTTTAGCTGGATTATTTTGCGCTGCTCCATTTGTTGGGGTTCGTGTCGACACTTCATTATCAAATACTCTCGTGAGATTTGGGATGAATGGCGTAATGGTTTTAGCAATGATCCCGATGGTACAAGCTGGATGCGGTTTAAATTTTGGTTTACCGCTTGGAATAATAGCCGGCTTATTGGGTGCAACGCTTTCGATTGAATGGAACGAGGAAATTTTTAAAAAAATAATTGAGTTATCAGCGCAATATAAAATTACATGGCTGAACGCGGAATTTTTAAATTTACATCATGATGCGATCAGTTTTGCTTCAGCGATAATAATAGCTGTTCCGATCGTTGCAATTTTGGGATGGTTTTACGGAAAATTATTAAACCGGGTTAAGGGCGATGAAATGATGATCGCGACTTATGTAGGATTTTCTTCAGTGTCATTTATGTGTATAGCTTGGCTGTTGCTGCCTTATAAAAATCCGACGATGGTTTGGGGATATGCCGGCAAAGGTTTAAGGACGACGATCAGCGTTGAGGGTTATTGGCTTCATGTTTTAAGCGACAGTTTAGCGATTGACATAAACGAACATTTAAGAATACCGACGGGAATGTTAATATTTTTTGCGGTAATGGCGTTAATAGTTTGGATATTCATGCGTTCAAAAACCGGGACGGCAATAACAGCAGTAGGATCAAATCCTGAATTTGCGAGGGCTTCAGGTGTAAACGTTGATCATATGCGTACAATTTCCGTAATGCTTTCGACAATTCTCGGAGCGATCGGAATAATAGTTTATGAGCAGAGTTTTGGATTTATTCAATTATATATGGGACCGTTTTACATGGCGTTACCTGCAGTAGCTTCGATATTATTGGGCGGAGCGAGTGTGAACAAAGCAGGAATTTTAAATGTAATAGTCGGAACATTTTTATTTCAAGGAATTTTAACGATGACCCCATCTGTAATAAATAGTTATTTGCAGACGGATATGTCGGAGGTAATAAGATTAATCGTGAGCAACGGAATGATTTTATATGCGTTAACGAGAAAGGTGCGTGCTGGAAGATGATCAGAAAAATTTTTGACATCATAGCTGGTAATGCTGTGCCTGCGATATTTATTTTAATTTCAGCTTTTGCGATTCCATATTCTGGATATTCTGCGAGCTATTTGATTCAGGAATTATTAACGAGGATCGGGCGTAATTCGTTTTCAATTTTGGCGCTGTTAATTCCAATAGCTGCGGGAATGGGTTTAAATTTCGGTATGGTTCTCGGAGCTATGGCCGGGCAAATAGGATTATTATTTATATGCGACTGGGGAATCGTAGGAATACCCGGTATGGTCTTAGCGATGTTAGTTGGCACACCGATAGCGATAATACTCGGAATTTTTTGCGGAGGAGTTTTGAACCGTGCGAAGGGTCGCGAAATGGTAACGAGTTACATATTAGGATTTTTTATAAACGGAGTATATCAGATGGTCGTATTATATTTAATGGGCTGGATAATTCCTATAACGAACCCTGCGTTATTATTATCTCGCGGATATGGTGTGCGTAATGCTGTAAGTTTATTGGGTATACGCGGCGTTTTAGATAATTTGATCCCGGCCGTAATAACTGGCACGAATGGCACGCAACAATTTTTAAATATAAACGGTGCGAACACATTTTTATTAATTCAAATTCCGTTTATTGATGGCGTGATAAAAATTCCGTTAGCGACATTTATTTTAATTGGATTGTTCTGCGTTTTTATATTATGGTTCAACAAAACAAAATTAGGCCATGACATGAAAGCGATCGGACAAAGTCAAAGCGTTGCGGATTCTGCTGGGATTGCGGTGGACAGAACCAGAATAATAGCGATTGTAATTTCTACGGTGTTAGCATGTTACGGACAAATAATTTATTTACAGAACATGGGGACATTAAACACGTATAACAGCCATGATCAGACCGGAATGTTTTCAATTGCTGCGTTATTGATTGGTGGAGCGAGCGTTTCACGTGCAAAAATAATAAATGTTTTTGTCGGAGTAATATTATTTCATTTAATGTTCATAGTAGCACCGATGGCCGGTAAAAATTTAATAGGTGATGCTCAAATCGGAGAATATTTCCGGGTGTTTGTTTCGTACGGAATAATAGCGATAGCACTCGTATTACATGCATGGAAGCGTAATCGTGAAAAGGAAGCTGCCAGACGAAATCTCAGAGGAGGTAAATAAATTATGTTCGTAAAATTTTTAAAATTCCTTATGAGATGGTTTCAGCGTTTAATTTTGATAGCAGGTTTAATAATTTTGGGTATCTGGTTATTTTTTATTGGACGCGAGCATAATATTTATTTGGATAATAAATCATTTGGAGAATATAAAGCGTTTGAACAGGTAAACGTGAAAATAAATGACGGCGAAGAAGCGGAATTATTGCCGAGAGATCGTGATGTTCGTAAAGCTGTCGGAACGAAATTTAAAATTTATGCTGAAGTTTTTGATGAGGACGGAAAAATAATAAACACTGTTGAGCGCGAAATATTTCCGAAATGCAGTAAAGATATTATGATAAATTTGCCTGCGTTTGTTGGAGGTTCAGAAAAATTTTTGATGCCAGCTCCAAAATAAAAATTTGAGTTTAAATTAAAATTGTAATTAAAATTAAAATCCTCCTGCCGAAATTCTGACGGGGGGATATATTTTATAAAAATTTCTTGATTTAGCGTTAATGCTTTTCTGTTAGAATTCTGAAGTTTAATTTTAAAATTTTAAACGGGAGATAAAAAAAATGTTACGACTAAATAAAATTATTGACGAATATTTAAATAATAAGCCCGATAAAAATTCTTTCTGGTTTAAAAATTCTTGGCTGACTCGAAAAGATTTATTAAAACTCGCCGATGAAAAAACAGAAATTTTAAAAAATGCAGGCTTCTCAAATGGTCAGCGCCTCGTCTCCTTAATGCCTAATTCGCCGGATACTTTAGCGTTAATGTTAGCTGTCTGGAGATTGGGCGGAATATTTTGCCCACTCAACGAAAAAACCGGAGAAATTTCACTCCTCAAAACTTTAAATTTGCTTCAGCCTTTCGCAGTCATCGTCTCAAAAATTGTTAAATCCGATTTAATTGAAGCTCTAAAAAATTCCGGCTGGCCCTGCGTAACAAGTCCGATCGAAAATTTTAAGGGCATTACCAAAAATCAGGATTCCGAAAATTTTGCCGTAATATTCTCAACTTCAGGAACTACAGGCGAACCCAAAGCAGTCCCGCTCACTCACGAAAATTTATATAATAACTGCATGGCCTGTAAAGAACATATCGAAATTTTAGACGAGAACGACATATTTTTAAACGTTCTGCCGAATTTTCACGCTTTCGGTTTTACAATTGGAGGGTTATTGCCGTTTTGCATCGGAGCTTCTGAAGTCCTGCTTGAAAGTTTTATGCCGCCATCTAATACTATTAAGGCCATTGAAGATTCTAAAGCAAATTTATTATTACTCGTTCCAACAATGATCGGCTTCGTTACTTCAATGCTCGAACGCTCAAATAAAAAATTTTCAGGCATAAAATTATTAATCGCCGGCGGTGACAGATATAATTTTAAAATAGATGAGCGCGTAAAAAATTCGTTTGGCGTTCCAGTTTTGGAAGGTTACGGCATCACAGAATGTTCTCCGGTTTTAGCAGTAAATAAAAATTATAACGTCCGAAAATTGGGAACTGTCGGCACAAAATTACCGGGCTTCGAAATTAAATTATGTTCCGAAAATGGCGATGAAATTAAAAATTCAAATGAGGGCATTTTATGGGTTAAAGGTCCGTCCGTTACTCCCGGATATTATCACGCCGAAGAAATTAACAAGGAAAGATTTAAAGACGGCTGGTTTTATACTGGAGATTACGTCCAAATTGATGACGAAGGTTATATAAAAATTTTGGATCGCGTAACTGATATTATTATCGTCGGAGGCTTTAACGTTTATCCGCAAGAAGTTGAAGCAATTTTGTCCGAACATCCTGCCGTAAATATTCCCGTTGTCGTTGGCATGCCTAATGATATTAGCGGCGAAGTCCCAAAAGCATACATCGTTAAAAATAAAGACGCTGAAATAACTTCAAATGAATTAATTAAATTTTGCAAGGAACGTTTAGCACATTATAAAGTACCGAGAAGTATCGAATTTGTAGACAGCCTGCCGATTTCTGCAACTGGTAAAATTCTGCGCAGGGTTTTGCGTCAAAAGGAGCGTGAAAAAAATTAAAATGCGTCTCGAACAAATAATTTTAAACAATCTCGAAACTAATCAGGACGATAAATGCTACTGGTTTAACGGCGAATGGCACAACCGTAAAAATATGCTCGAATTAATAAACACCTGCGAAAAATTTTTAATTGCTTCCGGGTTCAAATCTGGTCAGCGCCTCGTCATAATGTTAAAAAATGATCCCATGTTTGTAGCTTTAGCCCTTGCCATTTGGAAATTACACGGAACAATTTGCCCGCTCAATGAAAAAGCAGGTAACGATGCTTTAAAACATACTCTCAATTTAATACAGCCGTTCGGTTTAATAATTTCATCTGAAGCCGAAAAAAATATTAATGACGAAATCAAAAACGCATGGCCGAATATAATTTATAATGGTGGCTCAAGTTTTGAAAATTTAAATTTAAGCGGAATAATTCGGGAATCAAGCGATGAAAATATTGCGGTGATCTTTTCGACTTCCGGCACAACTGGAAACCCGAAAGCAGTCCCATTAACGCACGGGAATTTAATTTCAAACTGCACCGAAGTAAAAAAACATATTTACGAATATGAACAGAGCGACATATTTTTAAACGCTTTACCTAATTTTCACTCATTCGGCTTTACATGTTCTATGATGCTGCCTTTAAGTTTTGGCGCAAAAATTGCAATTGTCCCGTCATTCTTGCCACCTGCTGGAACTGTCAGGGCATTGCTCGAAGCAAAAGTAAATGTTATGTATGTAGTACCGGCCATGATGTCATATTTAGTGACGGCCGCGAGTAAAAATAAAATCCCTATTGAAGCATTCACCTCACAAAAATTTATTTGCACTGGCGGAGATCGTTTGAATCCCGGAGTTTATTCACAGGCAATAAAATTATTTGGTCGCAATATGATCACTGAAGGTTATGGCTTAACTGAAACATCGCCGGTCGTCTGCATGAACAAGGATATTAAATCAAGCAAAGCCGGAAGCGTCGGGCCAATAATTCCGGGATATGAATTTAAACTGAAAACCCGTGAAAATTTGCCGACTGATTTAAACGAGGGAGTTTTATGGGTGAAAGGCGGTTCAGTTACGCCAGGATATTACAAAGCTCCGGAAATTACGGCGGAGAGATTTGATTCAGATGGATTTTTTAACACTGGCGATTACGTTCAAATTGATTCAGATGGTTACGTGACAATTTTGGATCGAGTTACGGATATTATTATTGTGAGCGGCTTCAATGTTTATCCGCAAGAGGTCGAAAAAATTTTATCGGAACATCCCGCCGTACAAACAGCGATCGTCGTCGGAATGCCTCACGCTACAAACGGCGAAATACCAGAAGCATATATACAACGTAAAGAAGGATTTAATAATGTTACTGAACGCGAAATAATAAAATTTGCAAAAGAACGCCTCGCACATTTTAAAGTGCCTCGTAAAGTTGAATTTGTTGATGAATTTCCGCTTTCTGGAACTGGGAAAATTTTACGCAGAATTTTACGCGAAAAATCCGGGCGCAAAAGCCTTTAAATTTTAAATTATGAAGCTCGCAACATTCAACGTAAATTCAATAAGAGCACGCGTTCAAATTTTAGAGAAGTGGTTATGTGAAGTTGAACCGGATTTATTATTTATGCAGGAATTGAAATGCAAAAATGAATTTTTTCCGGAAATATTTTTTAAGAGTCTTGGATATTCGTCATATTTCAACGGTGAAAAAAGTTATAACGGCGTTGGAGTTCTGGTTAAAAATAATTTGAATCCTGATAAAATAAAAATAAATTTCGGGTTTGATGATGAAAGTTTTATGACGCGGGTATTAAATTTTGAGCTTAATAACAATGAAAATAATTTAAAAATTTTATGCACGTATGTTCCGCAGGGTAAATCAGTAGGACATGAAGATTTTATAATCAAGAAGGAATTTTTTAAGCAGGTAAAAAATATAATTCAGGATAATTTAAATTTAAACAATAATTTTATTTGGCTTGGAGATTTAAACGTTGCGCCGGAATTTGAAGATGTTACGAACCCGGAAAATAAAAAAGATCATGTATGTTTTTGCGCAGAAATTCGGGAAATTTTTAAAAATACTCGTGAAGGTTTAACAGATATATTTCGGCAGTTTAATAAAAATCCTGATGAATATACATTTTATGATTATCGTGTACCGAACGCTGTCGCCCGTAAAATAGGCTGGAGAATTGATCATATTTTGGCGAGTAAAAATTTAATTAAAAAATTTAAATCGTGTTATATTGATTTGCGCCCAAGACTCTGGGAAAAACCTTCGGATCATGTTCCGTTAATTGCCGAAATAAATTTATAAAATAATTTAATCAAATTTCCCGGATTTAAAATTTATGTCCGGGATTTTTTTGTTGGTTTACTTTTCGATTTCGTTTAAATAAAATTTCTTGAGTATCATCATTTTGAAAATATTATGATTATACATGTTTTAGGTTTTTATTCTTTTCGTGTAAAATACAAATAATCATAAAACATAAAATTTTGTATAGATAAGGGATGAATGATCTTGGCTGAAGCTGCCGGTCTTGCTGGAATTGATGTGCGTAAAAAAGTGCAGAACTATTCCGATATTGGCGTAGCTCTTTTAATGGTAATGATTATCGTCATGATGGTCGTCCCTTTGCCTACGTGGCTTATAGATATGTTGCTCGCAATGAATATTACTTTAGGTGTAGTCACGTTGCTTGTTACATTTTATGTAAAAAGGGCTTTGGATTTGGCAATTTTTCCGACGCTGTTATTAATTTCTACGCTGTTCAGATTGTCTTTAAACGTTTCGACGACCAGATTAATTTTACTTTACGGAAATGCCGGCGAATTGATCAGCGCATTCGGAAATTTTGTTGTTGGCGGAAATTATGTCGTTGGTGTAATAATGTTTTTGATTCTCGTTATAATTCAAATGCTCGTCATTACAAAAGGTGCTGAACGTGTCGCGGAAGTTGCTGCAAGATTTACGCTCGATGCCATGCCAGGTAAACAAATGTCCATCGATGCCGATTTAAATTCGGGTTTAATTGACGAACAAGGTGCGAAACAAAGAAGGCAGGATATTCAAAAGGAAGCGGATTTTTATGGAGCTATGGACGGTGCTTCAAAATTTGTAAAGGGCGATGCTATAGCAGGTTTAATTATCACAACGATAAATATTGTTGGAGGTTTATCAATCGGAGTTTTTATGCGCGGAATGGATGCCGGTCAAGCTGCTGCGCATTATAGTTTGTTGACTGTCGGCGATGGTTTAGTCGGACAAATTCCAGCGTTATTATTATCCACTGCAATGGGCGTAATTGTTACGAGGGCTGCCGCTTCATCTGAATTAGGTCCGGATTTAATTAACTCGTTCACAAAATATCCAAGACCTTTATATATTGCTTCCGGAATGTTAATTTTTTTAGGAATTTTGCCCGGCCTCCCGACTGTTCCGTTTGCTGTTTTAGCTGCTATAACTGGCGCAATGGGTTACGCCGTGAGCAGAGAAGCAAATTTACAGGCAATAACCGCCGAAGAAAATGCAACAACTGGGACAGGAGCAGGAGCTAAAAATTTACCGGCAGGAGGAAGCGGAGGAGCTTCAGCATTACCGCCGGGACAAACTCCACCGGCAGAAGCTAAACAAGAACCCGTATCACCTGAAGATGTTATGAAATTATTGACAGTCGAACCTATGGAAGCAGAAATCGGTTACGCAATTATTCCATTGATTGACCCATCTCAAGGCGGAGACATGCTCGACAGGATTGGAACTATACGCAAACAAATGGCCATCGAAATGGGTATAGTCGTCCCTCCTATAAGAATACGCGATAATATTCAAATTAAACCGACTGAATATATTATACGTGTTAAAGGTGCGGAATCTGGACGCGGAGAATTATTGCCGGATCATTATTTGGCCATGAACACCGGCGGAGCTGAAGAAGATTTAATCGGAGTCCCAACTAAAGAGCCTGCGTTCGGGTTGCCTGCGTTATGGATTTCTCCGGATTTGCGCGACAAAGCTGAATCAATGGGCTATACCGTTGTAGATGCTCCGTCAGTAATGGCTACACATTTGTCCGAAGTAATTCGCAAGAACGGTGCGGAATTGTTAACGCGTCAGGAAGTCCAAAAATTAACGGACATGGTGAAGGAAACTGCTCCGGCCGTAATAAATGAATTATTAGCTTCGTTATCGTTGGGTGAAATTCAAAAAGTTTTACAGAATTTAATACGCGAACAAATTCCTATACGCGACCTTGTTACAATATTTGAGGCTCTTGCAGATTATGGAAAAGTTACGAGGAGTGTAGATTTTTTAACGGAACGTGCCCGCGAATCTTTATCGCGTTTGATCTCGCTTAAAATTCAAGGTCCGGACGGAGTTATAACAGCTGCTACACTTTCGCCGAACTGGGAACAAAAAATTATGGCTGGAGTTGATGGAGATTTGTCCAGAGGCTGGCAGTTAAATTTAGATCCTCGCGACGTTCAAAAAATGATAAAAGCAATTTCTCGCGCTATGGAAGACATGATAGTGAAAAATTTACCGCCGGTTTTGCTTGTTCACCCTGATGTTAGATTAATTGTGCGGAGATTGATTGAGGGTTCTATTTCAAATATTTTTGTTGTCTCATATAATGAAATAACTCGCGGAGTGCAAATTAAAACAATTGGAATGGTAGAGTAAAAAATAATGCGTGTTACTAGTCAAATAACATTTACAGCTAAAGATGATGCCGAAGCCTTAAGACTTGCCGCCGAAAGATTAGGGCGTGATGCGGTAATTTTATCCACCCAAATGATAAAAGAGGGCGGCGTGTTGGGTTTGTTTCAAAGATCAGTCTTGAGAGTTACCGCCGGAATTTTGGAGGATGATACTCCGCCAGCTCCACAGCCTAAAACAAGAAATATAAATAATTCTCCAATTGCGAACATGGACGAAGATACTAAACGGGAAAATTTAATAGCATTTCAAAAATTAATGGAGTTCAAAGAGCGTTCAATCGGCAAAAATAATAATACTCCGTCCCTGCCTCCAAGTCCCGAACTCGGCGAAGAAGGTTACAGAATTCCAGGCGACGAAAATATTAAAATTTCTCCTGAAGGTTTGAGGAATGCTTATAATTTAAATTCCAGGCCGCAGAATAATATTAATAATAATATCGCTCCAGAAATTAATAATAATCCCGAACCTGTCACGCAAAATCAAAATATTCAAGCTCAAAATAATCAGCAGGATACTAATATGAAAATTTTGCAGGATCAATTTGGTGCGCTCGCTGATAAAATGGATTTTCTGTTACAGAGATTATCAGCCGTTGAAAATGGTATGAACTCAAGACAAAATATAAACATGATGAACCCAATAAATAATTTTCAGGCCGGAATACCTCAAGCAACTGGAGCAGAATCAGAAATCGAAAACCGTTTACGCTCATCAGAAGTCGATGAAAAATATATACGTAAATTATTAGCAGATTATTCAATACAACGCCGGGATAATATTGTGAAAAATAAAAAATTACCGTTTACAAAATGGCTCGCCACTCGTATAGAATGCGCTTCAGATAATGGCGGAGACCCAATCGGCGGACGTAAAGTTATGTTAATCGGGCCGACCGGTGTCGGAAAAACTACGACTATAGCAAAATTAGCCGCAATAAAAGCATTATGGGAACATAAAAAAGTATTATTATTAACGAGTGATACGTATAGAATTGCAGCTGTTGAACAGTTAAAGACTTATGCGAAAATTTTGGGGCTTCCCGTTGAAGTCGTGTTTGATATAAATAATATTCCATCGATAATTTCGGGACATGATAACGCGGATATAATTTTATTGGACACTGCCGGAAGGTCTCAACGTGATAAAAAAAATATGCAAGTTTTTGAGAGTTTGTATTCAGCTTTCAGACCTGATGCTGTCCATTTGGTTTTGGCTGCTAATATGAAATATAAAGATATGCTGGATGTCGTTGAACATATTCCGAACGTGCCGGTTTCACATTTATTATTTACGAAACTTGATGAGACTGTGAGTTATGGTTCAATTTTTAATATTCAACAGGTCATGGGGAGTCCAGTATCATTTTTAACAGTTGGGCAGAACGTTCCAAAAGATATAGAAACGGCTTCTGGTTCGAGGATAGCAGATTTTTTAATGAAGACTGAAGAAGAACGCAAATCATGAGCGAAATAAATAAAAATATAAATAAAATAGATCAAGCAAAGGAATTGAGAGAAATTATATCGGATCGTCGAGAAAAAGTTATTAAGAATCCTCAAAAATCTTCAGGGCTTCACACTATTTCTATTTTGAGCGGAAAAGGTGGAGTAGGTAAATCGAATTTTGCTGCTGCTTTAGCGTGTTCGATGTCGGATTATGGGAAGCGTGCTGTGTTGCTTGACGCTGATTTGGGAATGGCAAATTTAGATATTTTATTTGGGATTTCCGCAAAATACACGTTAGCGAATTTAATAGACGGCACGAGAACTCTAAATGAAGTATTAATACCGATTGAGCATAATAAATCCGGCGGGAGTGTTTCGTTATTGCCTGGTGGAGCAGGTTTAAAGGACATGGCCGATTTGGATGAGTATGCTCTTGAGAGGGTGTTTGATGGTTTAGCTGGGCTGGAAGAAATTTCGGATTATTTAATTATGGATGCTGGTGCGGGGATTCATAAAGGCGTGTTATCGTTTGGCCATGCTTCGGATATTACGTTATTGGTGACGACTCCAGAACCTACGTCTATACGTGATGCATATGGCGTTTTAAAGTCTTTAGGCTCTTACGCCTGGAAAAGATCTAACGGAATGGGCGTAATGTTAGTTGTCAATGAGGCCGGCTCAAAACGAGAAGCGCAGGAAGTTTCAGAGCGTATCAGATTGGCTTCAATGCAATTTTTGGGGAATGCTCCGATTTATTTGGGATATATTCCGCGAGACAGTGAAGTTGAAAAATCCGTACGAAATTGCAAAATATTTTATAGAAATTCTCCTGAGAGTCCTGCAAGTGAATGCGTTATAAAATTAACGGGAGATTTATTGAAAATGTGTGAAGGAGAAAGCAAATTAAAAATTAATAGAGGGTCGGGAGCAATACGGGCATTTTTAAAAAAATTAACGGGTACATTTTTTTCAGATCGTTAAAAGCTAGTTAAAATTTTATAATAAATAATAAATATCGAAATTGAAAGGCGGTGTAATTTGAATTTTGAATAATAAAATTAGGGTTTTAATAGTTGACGACAGTGCTTTAATGCGGACTATGATCGGAGATATTTTAAAGACTGATCCGAGAATTGAGGTCGCTGGAACTGCTAGAGACGGGAAAGATGCATTAGATCAAATTTCCAGATTGAAACCTGATGTCGTTACGATGGATGTTGAAATGCCAGTGATGGATGGTTTACAGGCTTTGGATCATATCATGAAGAGCAATCCAATTCCCGTAATAATGTTAAGTTCCATGACTCAAGAGGGCGCGGAAACTACAATGAAGGCGTTGAGTTTGGGGTGTGTAGATTTTATAGGCAAGCCATCGGGATCTATTTCGCTGGATATAAAAACTGTCGGCCATGAAATAATTGAAAAAGTTATCGCAGCCAGCACAGCACATGTTCACCCCGCAGGATTTGTTTTTAAAAGCTCCGGGCCTCGAATGGTTCCGCCCGCTTCATTGTCATCAAAACGCCGCGATATCGTAGCAATAGCTTCATCAACTGGTGGCCCAATGGCTCTTAATGCTTTGCTCCCAAAATTGCCGGCAAATTTCCCGGTTCCAATAGTTATAACTCAACATATGCCAAAAGAATTTACGCCGTCATTTGCACAGAGATTAAATTCAGAAAGTAAAATTGAATTTGTCGAAGGTTTCAGAGGTTTAACATTAAAGCCCGGACGCGCTGTAATAGCTCCCGGTGGCAGTCATTTGGTTTTCAAACGCAGAAACGGTCAAACGGTTTGCGATTTATCGGACGCTCCTCCAGTATGTTCGGTGAAGCCTGCCGCAAATGTTATGTTTTTGAGCGTGGCTGATGAATTTGGCGGAAATAGTTTATGTGTAATATTAACCGGAATGGGACGCGATGGAACTGACGGAGCTACAGAATTACACAGAATGGGATCGTATGTAATAGCAGAATCCCAAAAAACAGCAGTTGTTTACGGAATGCCTAAAGCTGCAGCAGATGCCGGAATTGTTGATGAGGTTTTACCGTTAAACGAAATACCAGACGCAATGGTAAGAATAGTGAGGGGGAATTAAATTTAAATGGCAGATATGGATATGAGTCAATATCTCGGAGCATTTTTAGACGAGACAGATGACAATTTACAAAAATTAGATGATTTATTACTGTCGCTAGAAAAAGACATGGTCGACATGGACGTAATGAACGAAATTTTCAGAGCCGCTCATACTTTAAAGGGCATGGCCGGAACTATGGGATTTACGAACATGATGGGTTTAACTCATGCTATGGAGGACAGATTAGACGCAGCCAGAAAAGGGACTAAACCTCTTGAGGAATCGGACATGGAAAATTTATTTACTGGTCTCGATACTTTACAGGAGATGGCAGATTCAATCAGGGGCGGAGGAAATGATGCGCATATTGATGTTACTGAACTTGTACACGCTTTCAGGGAAGAAGGTGTCGGGAGTTCTGCACCAAAATCTGCACCTGCTCCAGCTGCACCGGCTGCACAAGCTTCTACACCAGCGCAAGAACAAGCACAAGCACAAGAACAAGCACAAGCATCAACAGCCAGCAATTTACCGCCGGAGGATGCCGAATGGGTTAAAAAATATAATGATTCAGGCGAGACAGCTTATAAAATTCATGTTACTTTGAGTCAAAATTGTTTATTGCGTGCTGCACGTGCTTATATGGTCGTTAATAGGTTTGAGGAATTAGGAGATTTATATAAAACAGTTCCTCCGACTGACGCGCTCGAAAAAGAAGAATTTGAATTTGATTTTGATGTATATTTGGCGAGTGCTACTCCTGCCGAAGAATTAAAAGCCGCTGCCGAAAAAATTACTGACGTTGCAAGCGCAGAACCTGAAGAAATGACTTTAACCGCTTCAGCTCCAGCACCTGCCCAAGCTCCCGCACCTGCTCAAGCTCAAGAACAAGCCCCAGCGCCTGCCCCAGCTCCTGCGCCTGCTCCAGCTGCTTCTGCTCCTGCTTCACCTGCTCCGGCCAGTGCTAAACCTGCAGCCGCCCCAGCTAAACAAAGCGACCAGAAGAAAAAAGCAAGCCAGACCGTCCGCGTAGATATTGGGAGGCTCGATAAATTAATGAATTTAGTCGGAGAACTTGTTATTTCACGTGCGAGAATTGAGAGGCTTGTACAGGAAGCAAGGTTACGCGAATTTGATGATCCGTTATCGCAATTGGGCAGAATTTCCGGAGATATTCAAGAGCTTGTAACAAAATTAAGAATGGTGCCAGTTTCGTTTACATTTGATAGATTCCCCAGACTTATACGAGATTTGTGCAAAACTTTAAATAAAAATGTCGAGTTAGTCCTCGAAGGTGAAGACACCGAACTTGACAGAACAGTAATTGATGAGATCGGCGACCCTATGGTTCATTTAATTCGTAACTCAATGGATCACGGCATCGAACATCCAGACGAACGTAAAGCACTCGGAAAACCCGAAAAAGGAATTTTAAAAATTTCAGCTTATCAAGAAGGCAGCGGAGTTGTTATAGAAGTTTCAGATGACGGCGCAGGAATTGACCCGGACAGAGTAAGAACAAAAGCCATTGAACGCGGAATTTTATCAGAGGATCGCGCTAACAGCATGAGCGATGAAGAAATTCAACAGATCGTATTATTACCCGGTTTCAGCATGGCTAAACAAGTCACGGATTTATCAGGGCGCGGGGTCGGAATGGATGCCGTTAAATCTAAAGTCGAAGCACTCGGCGGACAATTTGATTTAGCAAGCAAAAAAAATGAAGGCACTCACGTTTATATAAGATTGCCTTTAACTCTTGCGATCGTCTTATCGCTTTTAATAAAAGTCGGCGAGGAAACTTATGCCATTTCATTAGAAAACGTCGAAGAAACTATAATGGTGCGCAGAGAAAATATTAAAACTGTTCACGGTGAACCTACAACTTTATTGCGCGGTGAAGTTTTATCGTTAAGCGATTTGGGATACGTATTAGGCTCCGATGCTGTAGCGCATGACCGCGATGAATATCCTGTAGTAGTCGTCAGAATGGGTAAAAATAAAGTCGGTTTTATAGTCAGCGAATTAATAGGGCAACAGGAAATAGTTATAAAATCGCTCGGAAGATTTTTATCAAAAATAGACGGAATTACGGGCGGTACTATTTTGGGAGATGGTAATGTCGCTTTAATATTGGACGTTGCTTCGTTCTATTCGACAAAAGGTTAATTAAAAAATGGAAATATCTGATTTCAATGAATTACAACTGGACGCAATAAAAGAAGTCGGAAATATCGGGACTGGTAATGCTGCTACTGCTTTAAGTAAATTATTATCCTGCAAAATTTCGATGGACGTGCCGAACGTTGAACTAGTTTCAATTTATGAATTAGGCGAATATTACGGCGATCCAATGGAAACAGTAGCGGCAGTATTTGTTAGATCTGTCGGAGAATTTCAATGCAGTTTAATATTTATATTGTCCGAAGAAGAATCGCGCCTAATGGTTGAATTATTATTGTTGCAGCAATTTGGAAATTTGATCCCGTTTGATGAAATTCCAGAATATATGAGCGACAGTGCTTTAACTGAAGTCGGAAATATAGTATTAAGTTCATTTTTAAACGCGATAAATTTATTAATCGGCACGCAGCATCAAATTTCAGTGCCAGGTGTTGCGCATGACATGATGAGTTCAATTCTGGACGTTGTAGCTTCAATATTTGGACAAATGGGCGAAATGGCTTTAATGGTGAATACTGCGTTGAATGTACAGGGTGTGAAAGAGGTCAGCGGAATAAGCGGGAAAATAATTTTAATCCCTGATCCCGATGCGCTCGAAATGCTGCTTAAAAAACTGAAGGTGATGTAATTAGATGGCTGAAAATAAATATGTACTCGGTATGGCTGATTTGCTTGTAGCTCCAGCACCTGCGACGCTTGTAACGTTAGGTTTGGGGTCATGTATTGGGCTTGTAGTATTTGATTCTCATGCGCGTGTAGCTGGAATGGCTCATATAATGCTCCCAAGCAGTCGAGGCAGAATAGGAAATGAAAAAGTTGGAAAATTTGCGGATACAGCAGTCCCCGCATTAATCGAAGAAATGTTAAAACGCGGTGCAACTCGTCCGCACTTAAAAGCAAAAATCGCAGGCGGTGCGCAAATGTTTGCATTACCCGGCGTGAATGCCGATTTCTTGACAGTCGGAGCAAAGAACGTAAAAGAAACTACGATGAGGCTCGCGAGGCTGGGTGTAGCTTTAGTTGCTTCCGATACCGGCGGAAATAAAGGCAGGACGATCGAGTTTTCTACATCGAATTGGCTTTTAAAAATAAAAACACTCGGCAAAGGAATACGTGAAATGTAATGGATCTGGCCATAGAAAAAGAAATATGGGACAAATTTATAAAAACTGGTGAAGGCAGAGACGATTTAATACAGCGTTATTTGCCTTTAATAAAATATGTCGTCGGCAGAATGGCTATAAATCCGCCTCCAGGTTTGGACTATGAAGATATTTTAAGTTTTGGCGTTTTTGGTTTAATGGATGCCGTTGACAGATTTGATCCTGAAAAAGGTTTTGTATTTCAGACGTTTGCGATCCCTAGAATACGCGGGGCAATTTTAGATGAGTTGCGTAAATATGATTGGTATTCGAGAACTGGCCGTGAAAAAGTTCAGAAATTAAACCGTGCTATGGAAAAAGTTTTACAGGATAAAGGCGGTTTAAAAGATGAATGGATCATCAAAGAAATGGGGATCGACGAGGCCGAATATTGGGAAATTCAGGAATTAGCGAGCAGGGGATTTATTGCTTCGTTAGATGAAGTAATGCAGCTTGATGACGGAGATGTCTCGATTGAGGCGACGTTAGCGGATGACAGAATTACGGCTGAACAAAGACTAGAAGATGAAAGCGAGCGCGAAATTTTAGCCCAATCATTAAGCGAATTGCCGGAACGTGAAAGAAATATGTTGAGCTTATATTATTTTGAGGGACTCACGTTAAAAGAAATTGGCGAAGTTCTCGGAGTGTCGGAGAGTCGTATTTCTCAAATTCACGGTAAAGGCTTAAGCATGTTACGGACGATATTAAAAGAAAAGATGAAATATTAAATTAAATTATTAAATTAAATTATTAAATTATAAAAAAATTTTAGGAGCTGGTTAAAAATGGCAGATGTCCTCAAACTTGAAGCAACTCCCGATGGAATATATTTGTCATCTACTTCAAAGGATTATACTGAAAATAATGTATATGCGCTGTTAAAATCTAATGGGATTTTGCGTTATGATTTTAAGGCGATACGAAAATTTATAATTGACGGTCAGCGCTGTAAAGTATGCGGCAGGAATCCCGCGCTGGAAAAAGATGCTCGAATTGTTGTAAATGTTTCGTCTGATAAAATGAGCGCAACTGTTACAATAGATCCGCCTTTTTTTGCCAAGCCATGGCCGACCAAAGAAGAAATTTTAAAAGCCATGATCGACAAGGGAATAAAATACGGAATCGATAACGAAGCTATTGAAACTTTAGTGTTTGGACAGCTTGCAAATGAACCCGTTACCATCGCAAATGGCACGCCGCCAGTTGAAGGCAGAGATGCATATATTGAATTGTTAAAAGACCCCGATAAACCCATCGAAGTAGCAGATGACGAGCGCGTTGACTTTTGGAATTTAAGCACAATATTAATTGTTCATCCCGGAGATGAGGTCGCGAGAAAACATCCGTTAATACCCGGCACAGATGGTTATGACGTTACAGGAAGAGCCGTAAAGGTTACGCCGTCCCGTAATATAGAATTTGATTTTGGAAACGGTTTAAAACGAGATGATGCAGATCCGTTATTATTGATTGCTTCAGCTGAAGGACAGTTAAAAAATACTGCTGGACGTTTGGAAGTTTTACAAGAATTACAAATACATAAAGATATTAATTTTGACACGGGCAGCATAGATTTTACCGGGTCGGTGACAATAAAAGGCTCTGTGCGTGAAAATTTTCATGTAAATGCGCAAGGTAATATAGATATTTCCGGGACTGTTGAAGGTGCTTATATTGATTGCGGCGGAAGTTTGTATATTCATGCTGGAGTGAGAGGAACAGGAAAAGCCGAAATAAAAGCTGAAGGGGATATAACTTTAAGTTTTTGCGATCAGTGCACAATTTCGAGCGGAGGCATTATTTTAGTTCAGAACGAAATTTTACACAGCAATTTATTTGCACGTAAAGCCGTAATAGCAACAAGGGGAGCAAATTCCCAAATTGTCGGCGGAAAAGTTTCTGCAGGTTTAGAAGTTGCGTGTAATGAATTAGGCACGGATGTCGGGACTAAAACTGAAATATTTGTCGGACTTCCTCCGGATCAAATCATCGGTAAAGATCGCACGAGTTTAAAAAAGGAAATTGAAGATCTTCGCGCAGAACTCGAACGCACTGAAACAAACATGGAATATTTAAAGGGGCTGGCCGTAACCGGAGATTTAGACGAAGAAAAGCGGGCGACATTAATTAATTTAACGAGGACGAGATTACAGCTTCAGTCAAATATTGATGCCAAAGAAATAGAATTAAAAGACATCGAGGAAAAAATTGACTCATACAAAGGCAAAGGAATAGTAAGAGTTAGAGGCAATTGCCATCCCGGAGTTGTTATAAATATTCGCGGATATGCTTATAAAGTTATAGAGCCGTGTATATATGTTTCATTTGTGCCGGATGATGAGAAACGTAAAATAGTTTTGCAGCCGTTTAATTATTTAGCTGGACAATTAGGAGGCGCAGGAAAACAAAAATAAATGATGAATAGAATTTTAATATTATTTAGCAACATTTGGCCGGGTATCTTGATTTTTAGATGCTCGGTTATTTTTTTGTATTTTTGTGTATTATAATTCCGAAAAATTTTTTATTTAAAAGGAGCTTGGTAAGTTATGAACGTTCCGACAAATTTAAATATTTCGATGTCAAATTATAATCTCGATAATATTATAAAAAATGTCCCTAATTCAATGGCAGCCGCTCAAGACACAGGACAATCGCAGGAAATTATAAAAGAAGGCATTAAAGTCGCTCAAACCGTACAGGCCAGCGAAAATATTAAAAATTCCCAGCGCGTTCACCGCAAAACACCCGAAGAACGTCAACAGGGAAATAATAATAATAATGACAGCTTCGAACGTTCAGACGATGACAAAAATAAAAATAAAAACAAAAATTCCGATGAAATTATTACAAAGGCTGCACCGATCACTAACGCTAATATTAAAAATACAAGCAGCTTTAATTTTTCGGCGTGACGATATTCAACGTAACAGGATAACAGGAAAAAATCAAAAATGAATCTTAAAAGTAAAATCGGTTTATGGATCATGCATAAAAAATTTTTGGGTTATGCAGCCATGAATTTAAACAGAATATTTTTTCACTGGGATAAACGTCAGCAATTTAAATCATTTGGGAAATTAAATCCCGATAAAAAATTTTTTGTGTTACGAAGCGATGGCCTTCACGATGGATTATTAGCGATGTATATAACGAGATTGAGAATGATCGAAAAATTAATTAATTCCGGATATATTCCGATTGTAGATTTTGAAAATTATCCGACTCAGTACACAATGTCAGAACCAATTAACGGAACTCGCAACGTTTGGGAATATTATTTTGAGCAGCCATGCGAATTTAAATTAAGCGAAGTATATAACAGCAAAAATGTATATTTATCCGGCTGGAAATTAAGCGACGATCCGACAAAAATCCCAGATATAAATTATAATGACGGCTATTCATATGAAATTTTTAAACATGCTCCAATTAAAAAATATATTCTCGACATGGCCGGAGAATTAATTAAAAATAATAATATTAACGAGATGGCAGGGGTATTTTTACGCGGAACTGATTATACTCATTTAAAGCCGGCAGGTCACGCGATTCAGCCTGCGCAGGAAACTGTGGCGGACAAACTGGATGAATTTATAAATAAATTTGAGATCAATAAAATATTTTTGGCAACGGAAGACGAAAAAATTTATAATTATTTTGTGAAACGTTACGGCGAAAAAATTTTTACAACGGATGATGACAGGAATTTAATAAAAAACTATTCGGGACAAAACTTTTTAACGAGCGAAATAAATTCATTTAATAAATATAAATTTGGTTTGGATTATCTTGTAAAAATGATTTGTCTCTCAAAATGTAAATGTTTGATTGCATCGAAAGCTGCAGGATCATTTTTTGCGAGTTTATATAACGGCGGTAAATATTCCGATAAATATATTTTTGATTTGGGAGTGTATTAACTTTTGAGTTTATAATCTGTCGCATAATTTAAAAATTGGAGCTTAGAAAATGAGTTTAATTGAAGTCAAAAATTTAAATAAATCTTTCGGAAATCTAAAAGTTTTAGAAAACGTAAATTTAAACGTTGAACAAGGTGAACGAATCGCTATAATTGGCGGTTCAGGTTGCGGAAAAAGTGTTTTTTTAAGATCTCTCGAATTACTAGAAGTCCCGGACTCCGGAAAAATTTTTATTGACGGCGAAGAAATTACAAGTAAAAACGCAGATGTAAATAAAATTCGCCGCAAAATGGGCATGGTCTATCAAAAATTTTATTTGTTCTCGCATTTAAACGTAATGGATAATTTATGCCTCGCTCCCGTAAAACTTTTAAAAATGCCGCGAAAAAACGCCGAAGCCCTCGCTATGGATTGGCTCTCAAAAGTCGGATTAACTTCAAAATTTAAAGCAATGCCCGCAAATTTATCAGGAGGCCAGCAACAAAGAATAGCAATCTGTAGAAGTCTCATGATGAACCCAAAAGTTTTATTATTTGACGAACCAACCAGCGCACTCGATCCCACTATGGTCGGCGAAGTTTTAGCAATGATCAGAATGCTCGCAAAAAATAATTTGACAATGTTGATCGTAACTCATGAGATGAATTTTGCACGTGAAGTTGCTGACAGGGTTTTATTTTTCGCAGATAAAGGAATTTACGAGGAAGGAACGCCGCAAAAAATTTTTGATAACCCGGAACGCGAGAAAACTATTATATTTATACGCAAGTTAAAATATTTCTCGTATGAAGTTAATAATAAAAATTTTGATTCAATGCAGTTACATGGAGGCATTCACGATTTTACAGAAAAATACGGCATCAGCTCCCGAATGGCTTACAGGCTTGAATTATGTTGCGAAGAATTAATTTATGAAATGTTCGCCGGCTGTTATGAAAATAATAATATTCCCGTTAAAATTTTGATTGATATTTTATACTCGGAGTCAAATGCAAAAATTGAATTTAATTTAACGAGTTCAGGAAATAAATTTAATCCCTTTGAGATTTCAGATGATAGCAACGATGAAAATAATATACATTTGGGAGTGAACATGCTCAAAAAAATTTCTGATGGAAAAATTAATTATGAATATTCTGACGAGCTTAATAAAATAAAAATAATGCTTGAAAAATAATATAATTTTCCGTGTGATAAGATATTAAAAATTTAAAATCCCACGATTAATTTTTAAGGGGCTGAATCTTAATGCAGGAAGTTAAAAAAGTTACGACGGAAGCCGGTACTAATGAATGGCAGCTTGTAGTATTTGTTCTCGGCGATCAATCTTTTGCGATAAATGTCGACAAAACACGCGAGATTTTACGCTGGCCAGGCTGTCGCGCAATCCCTGATGCTCCTGTCGCATTAATAGGAATTACATCAGTTAGGGGCGAAGTTTTACCGATGGTCGATTTACGTATATTTTTGGGAATTACACCAGTTACGCAGATCGAACAAAGTAAAGTAATTATCGCAGAATTTAACGAGGTCAAATTAGGTTTTGTGGTTGATGCAGTTGAGAGAATTTACAGAATTAAATCCGAAGATTTAGATGCAAGCATGACCGGGAAATATTTAGGCGATTGGATTTTATATGTAATCAAACGTGATGCGAGAAATGTTTTATTATTGGATTATGAAGCAATTGTACAGACTATCAGCCCGCAATTAGTTATACAGCACAACGGAGAACCAGGACGCGCAGTAGCAATGATGGAAGGCGTTGGACATCCCGCAGATTATCATATTATTGTCGCTGAAGACAGTCCGTTAATTCGTAAACAAGTCGAAGATGCTTTAGTTGCAGCAGGGTTTACGGATTTGAGAATATGCCCTGATGGTAAAGTCGCATTTGACGCAATAGTGAAGGACGGCGAGCACTGCGATTTATTAATAACAGATGTCGAAATGCCTAAGCTTGATGGGTTGACATTGACGCGAAGAATAAAAGAAAATCCCGGAACAAAAAATATTCCCGTTATAGTTTTCTCGTCGATAATGGCAAATGATATTAAAAACAAGGCCGCCAGCGTTGGAGCAAATTACCAGGTTACAAAACCCGAAATAGGTCAGCTCGTTGAATGTGTAGTAAAAGTTATTCGCGAACGTCAGGAAAATGAGGAAGCTGTGTAAAAAAATTGTTATTGCCTTTTTGGAATTCTGATATATATGTTGATATAGCTTCATGGTTTCCGTTTGGAAAGGATTATTATTTAACGTCTGTAAACAAATTTTATGATGAATATGATTTAAAAAAAATTTCTGAAGGATGTCTCGATTTTGGCAGCGAATTTTATTTTATGTCGTCGCCTTTAACTGGTTGCATTGGGAATTTTACGCGCGACAGTTTATTTAAACAGCGTCAGGATGCCGGCCTAAATTTGGGATTTTTGATGATGTTGGGATATTCTCCAGAAATTGAAAAATTATTGTGTGGCGTAATCGCTCCGCCGGAATTTTCGAAAAATTTAACAGCCGGGATCACAAAGTGTTCATTATGGGAAAACGGCAGATTAATCGGGCGCTCTGATGTAATAGTGATTGTCAGTGATGATCCGTTTTACGACTGTGATAATTTTATGAAGCGGCTTTTAGAATTTCTCGAAAACGTAACAATTTACAGAAATCACGGATCGGCGTATTACGTTGAGAAATTTGGTTACAGGAGATTTTTAAGCCCATACGAGAACGAGGACATTTTAAAAAATAAAATTACTGAGGCTCTGACGGATTTTAAATTTTCAAGTACTCGCGAAATAGTTGGAATGTCTCCAGAAATAAAATTTCCGGCGTTTATGGGTATGAGCGTGGGAGTTCATGAATAAAATAATTTTAATTGTAATTTTAATGTGAGAGGGTGTTTATAATTTTGCACGATGAAAACGAAAAAGACATAATGGAAGACGATGGCGCTACACATTCAGAAGTAGAAGAATTAATTAACGAGGGTAAAAAGCACGGTTTTGTAACTCATGACGATATAGAAAACCATTTGCCCGATGAGGCTTGGGACGCTGATACTATCGACAGCATTTTTACGAATTTAAACGAGATGGGCATCGATGTAGTTGACAAATCCGAAATTGAAAAAATCCCGGCTGCACAGGAGTCGCGGGAAGAATTTATTTCAACGTCCGATAGTGATCTCGGAAAACTTGACGATATACCGTTAACAGATCCCGTCAGAATGTATTTGCGCGAAATTGGAAAAGTTTCATTATTGACGGCGGCCGAAGAAGTAGAACTGGCCAAAAAAATGGAAGCCGGCGATGAAAAATCCAAACAAAAATTAATCGATGCAAATTTAAGATTGGTCGTCAGCATAGCTAAAAAATATATTGGTCGCGGAATGTTATTTTTAGATTTGATTCAGGAGGGTAATTTAGGATTAATCCGGGCCGTTGAAAAATTCGATTATCGCAGGGGTTTTAAATTCAGCACTTACGCCACTTGGTGGATACGTCAAGCTATAACGAGGGCCATCGCTGATCAGGCCAGAACTATACGTGTGCCCGTTCACATGGTCGAGACAATAAATAAAATGGTTCGGGTTTCGAGATTGCTGGTTCAACAATTTGGGCGCGAGCCTACGGATGAAGAAATTGCTTCAGAAATGGGGATCGAAGTTTCAAAAGTTGGTGAGATCAGGAAAATTTCTCAGTTACCCGTATCACTTGAAACGCCAATCGGAGAAGAAGAGGACAGCCAGCTTGGTGATTTTATAGAGGATCATGATTTACCCGGTCCCGATGAGGCTGCTGCGGGGCATTTGTTGCACGAACAAATTGAAGACATGTTAAATAATCTTTCGGAACGTGAACGCGAAGTATTGCATTATAGATTTGGGCTTGAAGACGGGCATTCTTACACGTTGGAAGAGGTAGGAAAAAAATTTAATGTAACCCGCGAGAGAATTAGGCAAATTGAGGCCAAAGCGTTAAGGAAATTACGTCAGCCCAGCAGAAAATTAAAGGACTTTTTGGACTGAGTTAAAAGTTAAAATTTAAAATTTAAATTAATGGCGAACAAATTTATAAAAACAGTTAAGAACGTTCGGCGGGGGATTTCGTTCTCAAAAAAATTAAAGCATAGATTATTCAGCGTAGTTATTTTATTTATAGCTTTATTATTGTCGTGTGCTTTTTTAGTTTGGTGGCAGGAAAAAAATTTTAATGGTTCTTATTTTGATTCTCTCTGGTCAGTAATGTTCACGTTGATAGGTCAGGGGGAATTTGCTTCTTCGCCTCATACATTTTGGGGGCGCGTAATAGTATTTTTAATTTCAGTTTTTGGCGTTGCTTTATTTGGAGTGGTATTTGCCGAAGTAATACAGAGAATTATAAACAGCAAATTAAAAGAAATTGTAGGTGATATATTAGGGATGAACTCATGTAAATTTGAAGGCCATGTAATAATTTGCGGCTGGAACGGTCGAGGAATATATTTAATAAAAGAGCTGACAGCTTCGGGGCGGCAAATTTCGTTAATAGCTTCGAACAGGCCGGACAATTTGAATCCGGATATATTTTTTATACAGGGCAATCCATCGGAGCGGGAATCATTAATCAGGGCTGGAGTTCAAAAAGCTAAAGCAGCGATAATTTTAGGCGACCCTGAATTTGGAGATGATGATTCTCATACAATTTTGACGGCTCTTGCGATTGAGACCATTTCACACGATGTATATACGGTCATGGAGCTTCATAACCCTGATAATGAACGTTATGCGAAATATGCCCATGTTGATGATATTTTATATACGGACAGTTTGATCGCGGATATTACGGCGATGTGCACGCATAATGAAGGGATTTCAGCATTTATCCGGGATATTTTATCGACAGCTGATGAGGGTCATAGTTTTGCTTCGTTTGATGTGCCGGAAAAATTTGCTGGTAAAAAAATCCGTGAAATGTTTGCTGACTATCATAACGCCGGAAAATTGCCAATTGCGATAATAACACCGCCGGAAAATAATAAAAATGCTTCTGCATCAGAATGGGTTTCAGAGGTTAGCCCGGAGGCCGAAAAAATTATAAAATTGCCCATGAAAATAGTATGTATAGTAAAAGACAATTACGCGGAGTGAAATATACGGGATGTTTAAAAAAATATTAATTAGTTATGCGTTTGCGCTTTCGTTTATAAGTTTTATATTTTCGACTGGAGTGCTTCTCAAAATGAACAGGCTTCACCGAAATTCAAAAATTCAGTACGTTATGTATATAGGCACTAACGATAAAGATACGTACACGCAGATTATTCCGACTGAAACGGCAAAAGAAATCGTAAATAACACCTGTTTAAATTATTTTGACGGTTATACTATTCAGGATGCTCGCGGAGTTTGGAAGGATGAAGCTGGGAAGACTACCGGCGAAAACAGTATAATTTGTTATTTTGATGATGCAGACGCTTCAAAAATTCACGCAGCCGCCGATGAAATAATAAAAAAACTGAACCAGAGCACGATATTAATTGAAAAAAATGTAATTCAAATGGAATATTACACGGGAGATAAGAAGAAATAAAAATAAAAATAAAAGTTTAAAAAATTTCCTCCCGATGAATAAATAAATAAATTTTAAACGTCGAGAGGATTTTTGTTTTTTATTTTAAATTTAAATTTTTATTTCAAGCCTACATACACTACTTTCTTAAAATTATAGTACGGTTGTGAGAATATAAGATCTTCCGGAGCATCGTACATTGGCATCAATTTTTCATCTGTGATTCTACCCTCAAACCAGAATATACAATCCGCACGGCCTGATGTTAAAGCAGAAACTCTGGCAGCTGATTCAACTTGTATAATTTCTACATTTATTTTGAGTTTGTTGGCTACTTCTGCCAAAACTGCAACGTTAAAACCTGCCGGCGTTCCATCAGCAGCAACGTAATCAATTGGCGGTAAATCTCCAGTGATTGCAACTCGAACTGTTGAAGCATCCTTAAAATTTTTGAACGAAACTTTTACGGGGTTTTGTGCACCTGCTGAATATATGTGATTCATTATTAACCTTCCGAGCGTTCCATCGTTTGATATTGCCTGAAGAGCTTTATTAAATTCATTCTGAAGAAAAGAACTATTTTTCAAAAATCCAAACGCTAATACCATTTTTTGAGAACCTCTGAGGGTTGTTATGCCTTTTATTTTATAATTCGGATTTGAGGCGAGCACAAAATCACCTACAGCATCAAGTAAATTCATCGCATCGATCTCACCTGCGTTTAATGCAAGTTGCATCGTATTAAGCGAATCATAAAAACGGTAATTAAGATCATTAAACGTCTTGCCATTTTCAAAAACAAAATCAATGGCGTTGTTTTCGTAGTCGTTTTTGCTCATTGTTTTGAGTTCATCTTCAGAAAATTTTAAGCGTCTGATAATTCCGATAGTTTCGGCATAAGCGCACGATGAAAGCAACAACAAAATTAAAACTGTCGAAAAAATTTTTTTCATTACGATAATGGACTCCTTCTTGAAATAAAATTTAACGCACGGTATTTTACACCATGCAAGTGAATTGTCTACAAATGGAATTATACCGATGACGAAATTACAAAAAATAAACTTAGAGGCTAACTGAAAAATTTAAAATAAAAATCCTCCGCATAAATTTCACACGGAGGAATATTTTTTAAATCGCACCATCATGAAAATAAATTAACCTTGAGCCATCGCCTTTAAATGTTTCGCCATAAAAATTTTACGTCTGTTCGCTGTATTCTTGTGCATAACGCCCTTTACGACTGCTTTATCGATCACGCTCTGAGCATTATTAAATTTTTCGGTAGCGAGTTCGACATTACCCGTTTCAATTGTTTCGAGCAATCTTTTCACGACTGTCTTACACATAGAACTCCAATGTTTATTATAAAGTCTGTTACGTTCAGCTATTCTCACACGGCGTTCAGCTGATTTTTTATTAGGCATTTTTTTTAAATACACTCCTGATAATTTTATTAATCTGGTGCCGGGAGGGAGACTTGAACTCCCACGAGATCGCTCCCGGTGGATTTTGAGTCCACTGCGTCTGCCATTCCGCCATCCCGGCAATAATATTTATTCTGGTTGTAAAAAATACACTTTATTTAATATTTTGTCAAATCGTTTAACATGATAAAAATTAAAAAATAAAAATATTATTCGCCGTATTATAATTATTCGCTAATTTTAAGCGAGGTGAATTTAATTTGATACTTAAAATTTTAATTGTAGTAGCATTTTTTGCACTAATGACCGGGATCGGAATTTATTGCCGCAAACATGTTCATGATGTAAACGGCTTTGTTCTCGGCGGTAGAAATGTCGGCCCATGGTTAACGGCATTCGCTTACGGTACAAGTTATTTTTCAGCGGTTGTATTTGTCGGATATGCGGGGCAGTTCGGCTGGAAATATGGAATTTCTACAACTTGGGTCGGAATCGGAAACGCCGTAATAGGTTCGTTATTAGCGTGGACGATTTTGGGGCGCAGAACTAGAATAATGACTCAATATTTATCAAGCGCAACGATGCCCGAATTTTTTGGGAAAAGATTTCAAAGCACAGCCCTAAAAATTTCAGCTTCGATAATATGTTTTATATTTTTAATTCCTTATACGGCAAGTTTATATAATGGTCTCAGCAGATTATTCGGGATGGCCTTTAATATAGATTATTCAATCTGCGTTATAGTCATGGCGATTTTCACGGGAATTTATGTAATTGTCGGCGGATATATGGCAACAGCTCTAAACGATTTTATACAGGGAATTATTATGCTGTTCGGAATTGTTGCGGTTATCGTTGCTGTTTTAAATTCACGCGGAGGATTTTATGAAGCAGTTGCAGGAATTTCAAATTTTACTGACACTCACGCCGTTACAAGTTTAGGAAAAGCGCCGGGAGTATTTGCTTCATTTTTTGGGCCTGATCCAGTTAATTTATTTTACGTGATAATTTTAACCAGCTTGGGAACTTGGGGACTGCCTCAAATGGTTCAAAAATTTTACGCGATAAGAAACGAAGATGATATTAAAAAAGGTACTGTAATTTCAACTTTATTTGCAATTGTTATATCTGGAGGCTGTTATTTTTTAGGAGGCTTCGGCAGGTTATTCGTTGATAAATTAGATCCGTTAAATACCGGCGTTCCAATTGAGGGATATGATTCAGTTATCCCCGTAATGTTATCCGGATTGCCCGATATTTTGCTCGCTGTCGTTGTAATTTTGGTTTTGTCTGCTTCAATGTCGACGCTCTCATCATTGGTTTTGACATCGAGTTCAACATTAACGCTCGATTTATTGAAAGATCATGTATATAAGGACATGGACGAGAAAAAGCAAGTTAAAATTATGCAAATATTAATAATTGTTTTCATAATAATTTCTGTAATACTCGCTCTGATTCAATATAAATCTAACGTTACATTTATTGCGCAATTAATGGGAGTTTCGTGGGGAGCTTTAGCCGGATCGTTTTTAGCTCCGTTTATGTACGCTCTATACTGGAAGAGGACGAGCAAAATTTCATGCTGGGTGTGCTTTATATTTTCATCGGTTGTGATGGTTGCAAATATTTTTATGCGCTCTGAATTTCCCGTAATCTTACAATCTCCAATTAATGCCGGAGCGTTCTGCATGATTGCAGGTTTAATAATTGTCCCGGCAGTCAGCGTAATAACTCCAGCGCCGGATAAAAATTTAATTGAATCTGCGTTCTCATGTTACACAAAGACAGTTACTGTAAAACAGTCCAAAGCATTGGCAGATTAAAAATTTTATTATTATCAGGAGTGTAAATATTTCATGGCAAAAAATAAAATTTCGCTCTTATGGAAAATTTCAATAGGTTTTATATTCGGGATAATTTTCGGTTTTTTAATTGGCCCTGTTGTTCCGAATACGCCTATATTAAATAATTATGTAATGCCGTTTATTGATTTAATCGGAAAAATATTTTTACGGCTCTTAATGATGTTAATTGTTCCGTTAGTATTTTCGTCTTTAGTTGCTGGAGCTGCTTCGGTTGGAGATATTCATAAACTCGGACGAATCGGAATTAAGACGCTTGCATTATATTTAATTACGACTGCTGTAGCGATCGTTATAGGTCTTGCGTTTGGAAATATAATACAACCTGGAGTCGGCATGAACATACCCGCAGGACTTCAGGCAAATGCTCGCGAGGCAAAACCATTTTTAGATGTAATACTTGATATTTTTCCGACGAATCCAATCGCCTCGATGGTAAATGCTAACATGTTACAAATAATAATATTTGCGTTATTTTTCGGAATAGCTTGCATCATGGCCGGTGAACGCGGTAAAAAGATTTCGGAATTTTTTGAGAATGTCGCTGAAGTAATGTATTCTGTGACGCATATGGTGATGTCCTTTGCGCCTTATGGAGTTTTTGCATTAATTTCAATAACTGCGGCAAAATTTGGGGTTTCAATATTAGCACCATTCGCAAAAGTAATTTTAGGCGTATTTTTAGGTTGTATTATTCACGCGTTAATAATATATTCCGGAATGGTCGTGCTGTTTTGTAAAAAATCTCCTTTATGGTTCTTCAAAGGCATTCAGGAGGCAGCAATAACTTCATTTGTGACGCGTTCAAGCTCTGGAACTTTGCCTGTAACACTTGCGAACGTCCGCGAAAATTTAGGAGTGTCGGAAGGCGTAAGCTCGTTTGTTTTGCCATTGGGTGCAACGATTAATATGGACGGCACTGCATTATATCAAGGAGTTTGCGCGCTGTTTGTGGCGCAGGCGTTTAATATTCCTTTAACTTTAGAAATGCAAATCGGAATTGTAGCAACGGCAACACTCGCTTCAATAGGAACAGCTGGAGTTCCCGGAGCAGGTTTAATAATGCTGACGATGGTATTAACAAGCGTAGGGCTTCCAATTGAAGGAATTGCGCTCGTTGCAGGAATAGATGTAATTCTTGATGCTGCAAGAACATGTTTAAACGTGACTGGTGACACTGCTGTATGTGCTGTTGTTGCGGTGAGTGAAGGCGAAATATTGAAGAGTTAATTTTAAAATTTTTATGCTCTGGAGTATTTTATTTTATATTTTATTTATAATGCTTCGGAGCAATATATTTATTTTATTTTATTTATTTTATTTGGGAGGAAATTTCAAAATTGTATGAAATAACTTTTATATGCTGCTTTAATAATTTAAATCAATTTAATAATTTCGTTGCAACCCTCAAAAATCAAACCTGCAAATATAATTTAATTGCTATCGATAACACCGGAAATAAAAAATTTAAGTCCTGCGCTTCGGCTTATAATTCCGTAATCGATCAGGTAAAAACAAAATATGTAATTTATTCTCATCAAGATATTTTATTGAACGATAATAACACCCTCGAAAATTTTTTAAATTACCTGCACAAAATTAATAAACATGATATTTTAGGAGTCGCCGGCGTAAAATTTGAAATTCCCGGAACTATCACGAATATAATGCACAAAAATAATAATACCGGCGAAATGGTTTCAGCAGGTGTGCACAAAATAAAAGGCGAATTTATGGAAGTCGGTACGGTCGATGAATGTTTTTTCGGAGGATATTCGGAACATTTTAAAATTAATAAATTCAATGAAAAATTATGTAACGGCTGGCATTTATATGCTGTTGAGAGATGTCTAAATACTATAGCGCAAAGTTCGAGGAGAGGAGAGGAATCACGTTTATATTTGTGATGTAAATCTCTTTCACCTTTCATCAGGCAGTCCCGATTTAAATTTTCACCTGGCATTTTACAAAATCTCAAAACACTACCGAAAATATTTTAAATTAATCCGTTCAACCTGCATGAGCCTTAATACAGATTTTTACACGCTGTTTAAATACCGCACAAAACTTTTTTTGAAACAAATCGGATTTACTCAAGCAGTGAAAAAAATATTAAAACTCGAAAAATAAAAATAAATTTTAAATTCATGGCCGAAATTTTAAATATTATATAATTGCAGTTAAATTTTTTATTCGGGAGTTAAATTTTAAATTTATGCTTAACATCAAAACGCTTTACAGAAGAATGCATCAACCTCCGCGCCATGTTGATAAAGTCGACATGTTAAACGGCAGCCTGCTCGATAAAATTTTATTATTCGCGATTCCTTTAGCTGCAAGTATGATTTTGCAACAGTTATTTAATTCGGCTGATGTCGCGGTCGTCGGAAGATTTGACAGCCCTCAAGCAATGGCAGCAGTAGGCTCGAACAGTCAGGCAATTAATTTAATGGTGAATTTATTTGTCGGCTTGTCTGTCGGCGCAAATGTCATAATAGCGAATTACATCGGCAAAGGAAAAACACAACGGATTCACGAAGCAATACACACGGCCATGAGTTTAGCATTGATCAGCGGAATAATTTTATTAATTTGGGGCTTAACAACTGCGCGGATAACTCTCGAATTAATGGACACTCCAAAAGATGTTTTAGAAATGGCGGTGTTATATTTCAGGTTATATTTTTTAGGGATGCCGTTTATTATGCTTTATAATTTCGGAGCTGCGATTTTGAGAAGTCAGGGGGACAGCAAGAGGCCATTATTATGTTTATTTGTCGGCGGGATCGTAAACGTAATTTTAAATTTAATTCTTGTCATAATTTTTAAATTGAGTGTTGCAGGAGTTGCGATCGCTACAGTTGTTTCGAATATTATAAGCGCGTTCATGATAATAAATTATTTGCGGAAGTCAGAAGGAGAATTTAAATTCAGATTCCGCGATTTAAAATTAAAGGGCGTTTACGTTGTAGCAATGTTAAAAATTGGATTGCCTGCAGGTTTACAAGGGATGTTATTTTCAATTTCAAATGTGTGTATACAGACTGCAATAAATTCATTGGGTTCATATGCTTCAGCTGGGTCTGCGGCGGCGTTGAATTTTGATTTTATAACATTCTTTTTTGTGAACGCTTTTACACAGGCTGCAGTAACTTTCACGGGGCAGAATTTCGGAGCAAAAAAATTTGATCGCTGCAAAAAAATTTATAAATTGACGATGCTTTCAGGATTAATAACGACTGGTTTAGCGTGTTTTATTTGCGTATGGTGGTGGCCTGAAATAATTGGGTTATATACGACTGATGAAACAGTGTTAAAATTCGCGGGAGTTCGAATGCTTCACGCAGTAGCATTTTTATGGATGTGCAATATTTACGAAATTCCGAGCGGCGTTTTGCGCGGTATAGGGCATTCGACGCTCCCGACGGTTATAATTTTATTAGGCTGCTGCGTTCTGAGAATTATTTGGGTTTATACGGTCTTTGCATATTTCAAAGATTTTGCGGTCTTAATGGACGTTTATCCTGTTTCATGGGGAATAACAAGCGTCGTTATGCTGACAGCATATTTTTATATATGGCGGCGGCTAATTTAGATTCCGGCCTTTTTTCTGTTTCCCGCATTTCGGACAGATGCCTTTTTGTTTTTCGTATTGAGTTCTTTTTTGAGTGTCCGTGAAAGCCCTGATATATAAATGTTTTTCTTGGCCGTCTAATAAATATTCATAAATTCCTGATTTTTTTGTTACGTCATCATCGGCCATTAATTTTTTTATTTTTTCTTCG
>CALCEM010000003.1 GCA_937900285.1 uncultured Fretibacterium sp.
TGTAGCCGTGACTGGAGTTCAGACGTGTGCTCTTCCGATCTCACTGAGATCTATTTCTTTACCATCATAAGTTTGAGATTCGCTCTTATCTTCTGCAGGTCTCGCATAATAAGGCATTATAGATGATGTACTGTTCTCGATGGCTGCTTTAAAAGGCGGGAGATGATATTTTTCAAGTGAACCTTCAGTCGCATAAACATTCCATTGACCTAACTCGTAATGAGGATCAAAACCGTTTTCACGCGCTCCGCCTCCGGGAAAATGTTTTGTTGTGAGAGCTATACCATCAGCTTCAAGACCTTCCTCACCTTGAAAACCTTTAATAACGCGGGCTATAGCATCTTTTACGAAGTCAGTGCGCTCGCCAAATGTACCGTAAGCACGTTGCCAACGAGGATCGGTTACAACATCAGCCATATACATATAACCTTTTCTGATGCCTGTAGCGTTCCATTCTTTGCGGGCTATTTCGGCAAAATCCGTAATCAGTTGAGCATCTCCGCCTTTTTTAATATCACCTAAAGCAGCGGCAGCAAGTCCTAAAGTTCCCGGCCATGTTGAAAAAACTCCTGATGCGTCGTTCATTCCAAATGTCATTTGTCCGTTTTCGTTACGGCTGTTTGAGGTTATAACGACTGGAATGCCATTGTCGGTACTTTCTGCGAGCTGTTGTAATGCGTTGTTCCATTTTGCGATATTTTCGGGCGAGATGTTATCTCTAAATATAAAACGGCGCAAATGTAAATCATTAATGGCTGTCGTCGTTCCATAAACGTAACTTGTTCCGAACATAGATGTTTTTTCGCCTGTAAATTCGTCTAATATTCCTCCCATTGAAGTATCTTCAGCGGAAGATGAAACAAAACCGGAAGTCCTGTCGCCAATGATCATTAAACCTAACTTTTCATCAACTGTCATTCTGTTAATTAAATCTTCGACTCGTTTATCAACATCAAGCTCCCAATTTTCAAACGGATCTACTACACCGTTGCGATTTGAATCACGATAATATTTATCGCCGCTTTTTATTGCGTCTTTGGCAGTAGTGCCGATTGTTGGGCCGTTGGTGTTTGTTTTGAAAACGGGTTCAATGTAATCAACACCGTAAACACTTGGGACAAAACTTAAAACCATAACGCCAATTAATAAAACAACGAATGCACGATGTTTCATAATGTAAAGAAGCCCCCCTCTGTTAAATTTTGGGGGTATTTTTAGCACACAACAAAAAAAATATCAAACAATAAAAATTCTCATTCAGGGTTTTTATTTATTGAATGTAATATTTTTTTTATTATAATAATTCCGTTCTTATAGCTTTTCGTTTTATTAAAAATTTTGTTTGGACTGGAGGTGTAATTTCATGGCTGAAAATTCTACGATCGCCGAGATTAAAGCTGCTGAAACTCAGGCTGCAAACGCTGTGCAAAAAGCTCGTGAGGATGCTGCAAAAAAATTAAGTCGCGCAAGTGCTGATGCTGAAAATTCTTTGAAGGAAGCTCGCCAAAATTCTGCCCGTCAATTTAGGGAAAAAATTCGTAAGGCCGAAGAAGCCGCAGAAAATAACGCAAAAGAATTATTAGCAAAAAGCGAAAAGGACGCAAATGCCTTTTATGCTAAGAATAAAGACAAAATTTCTGCAACAGCCTCATGGATAACGGAAGAGGTGATGAAAAAATATGGCAGTAAGCAGGCTTAAAAAAGCAGAACTCTATTATCATAAATCCTTAAGCGATCAAGTTGCCGGGATTTTACAGGAGTCCGGAGCATGTCAAATAATTGGAACTGAAGAAAATTCATCAGCCCCTAAAGAAATGACGGAACAATTAAATTTAAGCTCCGAATATTTGGCCGACGTTAGATATTTAATGCGAACTTTAACGCCGTATTTTAATGATCCCGTTCCTGCTCTCGATAGAATGCTCGGTGAACGTCCTGAAGTTAGTATGCAGGATTTAAAAAATTTATCGGCTGAGAAGGATTTAAAAAATTTATGCGAGATCGTCAGAAATAATGAGCACGGTTTGGCTGAAGTTAAATTAGAATTGTCGCAGGCTAAAGCAAATTTAAACCTTCTCGAAAATTTAAAATTCTTCCCGTTTCAATTGTCGATCGTGACAGAAGGCACTAAAACAGTAAAAGGACTCGTCGGAAGCGTAAAATTTGAAAATCTTGCAGGCTTAAAAGGTGCGCTCGGAGATTTTTCAAAATATGCTAAAGAGACCGAGCTTGTTATATCTGATTACGATGAGAAAAAAAATCCTCAAGAAGTTTACGCAGGGTTAATTTATTCGGTGGACATTGAGAAGGAAGTTTTAGAATTATGCGCTAAAAACGGTTTGTCATTGATTGACGTGCCGGCAGAATTTAAGGACACTGCGCAGAATGAAACTGAAAAATTAAATTTATTGATCTCAGAATCAGAAAAGCGCGAAAACGATTTAATTTCTACGCTGAAAGATTTAGCTTCCGAAAATATGCCGGACATTCAAAAATTATCGGATTATTACAACAGCATGGCCGGGCGTTATCAGGAAATGTCCAGATCATTGGATACTGAATGCACGATGCTGACGAGATTTTGGATTCCGACACAAGAGGCAGAAAAATTAAAAGCTAAACTCGAAGCAATAAGCCCGGAAATTGAATTAAATTATTCTGATCCTGCACCTGATGAAGAGCCGCCGACGTTGTTAAATAATGGTAGCTTAGTCAGGCCGTTTAATATTTTGACTGAATTATATTCGCCCCCAGTTTACAGAGGAATAGACCCAACGCCATTATTAGCGCCGTTCTTCTGGCTATTTTTCGGGATGTGCTTGGGCGATGCAGGGTACGCTCTTGTAATGATGGGAACAATTTGGTTTGTGTTCAGGAAATATAAAAAAATTCCGCTTGGGATCAAAGATTTTATAATGTTATTTGCGTTTGCTTCGGTGTCAACGTTCATATATGGAATAATTTCCGGTAGCTTCTTCGGTAATTTTATAGACAGCTTTGTCCCGATTTTGGTTCCGTTAAAAAATTCGTTGATGCTTGTTGATCCGATGACAAACCCGATGCAGGTTTTAGGAATTTCGTTATTGCTCGGAGTAATTCATTTAATGTTTGGATTATTGATCGCAGCATTTGATAAATTCCGTCATGGCGAAGTTATAGACGCGATCGGAAATGATTTATCGTGGTTCTTTTTGATCGTTGGATTATGTTTATTTGGAGTTGGATTCGGCGGAATGTTGCCACCGCACTTTACGGATATAGGGCGCGCAATGGCAATAATTGGAGCAGTCGTAATATTTTTATACGCCGGAAAAGGTAAGCCCGGGATATTCAGTAAAATTATTTCCGGATTTTTAGCATTATACGGATCGACATCATATTTAGGAGATATTTTAAGTTACAGCCGTTTATTAGCTTTAGGATTTGGTTCTGCAGTTATCGGAATGGTAATAAATCTTTTAGGCGGATTGGCTGCGGATATTCCTTATATTGGTTGGGTGGTCGCTGTAATAGTAATAGTAGGCGGACACATTTTCAGCATTTTAATTAATTTACTTGGAGCATTTGTGCACCCCTTAAGGCTTCAATATGTCGAATTTTTCGGCAAATTTTATACAGGTGGCGGAGAAAGTTTTACGCCGTTAAAGCTCTCACAGGAATTTGTAACAGTGAAAGCGTAAAAAAAAATTTAAAAAAAGGAGACGTGTAAACTCATCATGGAATTACTCGGATTATCACTCGCATTATTCGGAGCAGCTCTCGCAGCGGCATTATCTGGAATTGGTTCAGCAATGGGTATAGGAATCGCAGGAGGTTCAGCAGCCGGAGTCATGACAGAAGATCCAAATAAATTCGGTTCATGCTTAATTCTTCAGGCATTACCCGGAACGCAGGGAATTTACGGATTATTAATTGCATTTTTCGTATTAAATAAATTAGGTTTACTTGGTGGAGCTGGAGCAGTTGCATTAAATTGGAATCAGGGTTTACAGATTTTTGCTTCATGTTTGCCTATAGCAATAGTCGGATGGATTTCAGCAATTTGGCAGGGCAGAACTTCAGCGGCATCGATTCAAATGATTTCAAAGAAGCCCGAAGCAATGGGTAAAGCAATAATCCTCCCTGCAATGGTTGAAACTTACGCGGTTCTTGCTCTTCTTACGAGTATATTAATGCTCATGGGAGTTCAGGTAGGATAATCGGGCGGGTGATATTAAATGTCGCTTGCTGATATAAAAAATAAAATAAAAGCAGATTCTCAGGCGCAAATTAAAAAAATTGAATCCGAGAACGATGACAAAGTACGCGAGATCAGCCGTAAAGCTAACGCCGAAATAAAAGAAGTTCAGGATTCATACGCCGCAAGACTTGCAAAGGAAGAACCGGAAGTTTTACGTCGTCGCGAAATAGTTGCAGGACTTGACGCGAAAAGAATAGATCTCGGAATGCGTCAAAAATTAGTCGGTGAAGCATTCGCAACAAGTTTAAAACAAATGGTGAACATGGCTCCCGATCAATATGTAAGGTTCGCGGATAAATTAGTCTCTCAGGCCAGCACGACCGGTAAAGAAGTTATATTTGTCGGCAAAAATGAAAAACATCTTGATCAGCGTTGGATCGACGGTTATAACGCAAGTCATAAGACTTCATTGACGATTTCGCCTGAAAAATTAGACATAGCCGGCGGATTTGTTTTGCGTAATGACAGGATTGACACAAATTGCTCTTGGGAAATGTTAATCGCGGATATTCGCGCAGACATTGAGACAGAAGTTGCTAAAAAGCTGTTTGCTTAAAGGGGGTGTCCGCTGTGAGTTATGTTTACACAGTGGCTCGGCTTCGTGGAATGGAAAATAATTTACTCGATGCCGGATTTTTCTCCAGATTAATGGACAGTCCAGGAATTGAAGAAGCGTTAAGAGCTTTGGGCGAGACTTCTTATTCTCAGTGGTTGAGCCAATCAAATAATAATTTTGATAAAGCAATTGACGCGGAGATGTTAGCGACCTGCGAGGAGTTAGCGCAATTTGTTCCGGATAGAGAATTATTGACAATTTTCAGAATGCCGTATGATTTTCATAACGTGAAAGTTTTATTAAAGGGCTTGTTTAAAGTTCGTGGCGGAGATTCTGAGGGTCGCAGATATGATTTATTATCGAAATTAGGAACGATTAACACCGATGAATTAACGGAAGCTGTTGAAACTGAGGAATATGGATTTTTGCCATATGGTTTAACTGATTTAATTCCCCAGTGCTGGACGTTGTGGGATCAGACGAAAAACGCTCAAGCCGTCGAATTAATAATTGATCACGGAATGTTTAAAGCGATGTTAAAAGTTGCAGAAGATTTAAATATTCCAGATGTGATTAACTGGGTAAAATTTAAAATTGACGCTGAAAATTTACGCAGTGCTATAAGATTAGCCAGAATGAAATATGATGCGAACAAAGCATTAACATTTTTTCATGACGGCGGAAATATTCGTGCTGATGACATGGCGAAATTATTAAACGAACCTCAAGAGACTTGGAGCAGAATTTTATCTCACACTGACATCGGGAAAGTTTTAAGCGCGTTGAACGAGGCAGGAGATTTAAAAATAGCATTATCCGAAGTGACGAAATCTCTTGATGAATATCTTGTGAAAGTTTTGGAGAGTGCAAAATATTCGATGGATGCTCCTGCGAATGTTTTATTATATTTGCTCACTAAAGAAGCAGAAACCCGTAATATGCGCGTTGCATTAGTCTGCGTGGCTGGCGGACTTGATCGCGAATTTGGAAGGAGGCTTTTATCTCATGTCGGATAATAAACCAATGGCGGCAATAGGAAATTATGAGATGACGCTTCCGTTTCAGGCGGTTGGAGTTCGTAGCGTGGTAATAAATTCGGATAATCGCAATAAATTTGAGGACATTCTTGAAAAATTAGCCGGAGAAGATTATGCGGTTGTATTTATTCAGGAGGATTTGTTTGTAGAATTCACGCGCAAAGTTGAAGAGGTAAACGATAAATATAATACGAGCGTTTTACCAGTTCCCGGACCTTCTGGAGCGACTGGGGCTGGATTGGCTTCAATTCGTGGCAGTGTAGAAAAAGCTGTCGGAATGGATATATTTGCGGAAAGATAATAAAGAATGAAAATTAATCGGAGGCTGAAGAAAATAAATGCCTGATAAAAAAGAAGTAAAAGGAGTAATCGAAAGGATTTCGGGTTCTCTAGTTGTTGCCGGCGGAATGGAAGGAGCAAGCATGCAGGACGTTGTGCACATCGGGGAGCTTGGGCTTGTCGGTGAAATTCTTGAAGTAAACGGAGATAAGGCTTCAATACAGGTATACGAGGAGACATCGGGTTTAATGCCTGGTGAGCCTGTTGTGTCAATGGGAGAGCCTTTAAGCGTAGAACTTGGACCCGGAATTATTGAGCAGTTTTATGACGGTATTCAAAGACCTTTGGAATTAATCGAGAAGGCAGCGAAGAGTCATTTTATTTCAAGAGGGATCAGCGTTCCGGCTTTGGACAGGTCTAAAAAATGGAAGTTTGAACCAAAAGTAAAAGTCGGCGACGAAGTAATTGCCGGGGATATTTTAGGGACTGTTCAGGAGACTGTCGTTGTAGAACATAGAATAATGGTTCCAAATGGAGTAAAAGGTAAAGTCGTAAAAATTGAGAGCGGAGAACATACGATCGAAGAAGTTATAGCAGTTCTCGATGACAACGGCAAAAAATCTGAAATATGCATGTTACAGCGTTGGCCAGTCAGAAGACCGAGACCAGTTGCGAGGAGATTAGCTCCAAATGTACCGATGACGACGGGGCAGAGAGTAGTTGATGCATTTTTCCCAGTAGCGTTGGGCGGAACTGCTTGCGTTCCCGGACCTTTTGGATCTGGTAAAACTGTTATTCAGCATCAGTTTGCAAAATGGGCGCAGGCTCAAATAGTTGTATATGTCGGATGCGGTGAACGTGGAAACGAGATGACGGACGTTTTATTAGAATTCCCGGAACTCGACGACCCGCAGAGCGGACATCCATTAATGAAGCGTACAACATTGATCGCAAATACTTCAAATATGCCCGTTGCAGCCCGTGAAGCCAGCGTATACACGGCTATAACTTTGGCTGAATATTATCGCGACATGGGATATTCTGTTGCGTTAATGGCAGATAGTACGAGCCGTTGGGCGGAAGCTTTGCGCGAAATGTCTGGACGACTTGAAGAAATGCCCGGCGAAGAAGGATATCCGGCATATTTGGGAACGCGTCTCGCAAGTTTTTACGAGAGGGCTGGACGCTGTATCGTGAACGGTAAAGAGAGCCGCGAAGGTTCAATTACAGTTATAGGAGCGGTATCACCTCCCGGCGGAGATTTATCAGAACCGGTTACGCAGAACACGTTACGCGTTACAAAAGTTTTCTGGGGACTTGATGCTAATTTAGCTTATCAAAGACATTTCCCGGCGATCAACTGGCTTTCAAGTTATTCGCTTTATACTGAGAGGCTTGATGCGTATTGGGATGAAAAATTTGATGATCAATGGAGCGGTTTAAGAGTTGAAGCGATGGGACTCCTTGAGCAGGAAGACCAGTTAAACGAAGTCGTGAGGCTTGTAGGAATTGATGCGCTTTCACGTGATGAACGTATGGTAATGGAGACAGCTAAATCATTGCGCGAAGACTTTTTGCATCAAAACGCGTTCCATGAAATAGACACATATGCTTCAATGGAAAAACAGTTTAAAATGTTGCGCACAATTATAAATTTCCATCATCAGGGTTTGGATGCTTTACATAAAGGCGCGCCGATGACGAAATTATTTAATTTACCAGTCCGCGAACAAATTGCGAGAATGCGTTATCTTGAAGAGAATCAAATTGATCAGATCGACAAATTAGATGACGTAATGAAAGAGCAGATCAGCGGAATAGTACCTGTCGGAGGTGATAATAATGCTGCCTAGAGAGTATAGAACGATCTCAAGTTTATCCGGCCCGTTAATGATGGTCGAGAAGACTAGTGAAGTACGCTATGATGAATTAGTAGAAATTTCGCTTGGAAATGGTGAAAAACGTCGTGGCAGAGTTCTTGAAATTGAAAGCGACCGCGCATTAGTTCAGGTCTTCGAAGGTACATCAGGAATTGACAGCGAAGACACAAAAGTAAGATTTGTCGGAAAAGTTTTGACGCTTCCAGTTTCAAAAGATATGTTAGGCCGAGTATTTAACGGACGCGGTGAGCCTATAGACGGAGGTGCGCCGTTAATCGCCGAGCAGAATCTTGATATAAACGGAATGCCGATGAATCCATTTTCACGCGATTACCCGTCAGAATTTATTCAGACTGGAATTTCAACAATTGACGGATTAAACCCAATGGTAAGAGGTCAGAAGCTCCCAATATTTTCAGCTTCAGGACTTCCTCATAACAGAATGGCTGCACAGATTGCGCGTCAAGCTACTGTTATAAATAGCGGCAATGATGATTTTGCGGTTGTGTTTGCTGCAATGGGTATCACGTTCGAAGAGGCTTCGTTCTTCATGGAGGATTTCAGAAGGACGGGAGCTTTACAACGCACAGTATTATATATAAATTTGGCTGATGACCCTGCAATTGAGAGAATTTCAACCCCTCGTATAGCATTGACTGCGGCTGAGTATTTAGCTTTTGAATGTAATATGCACGTTGTTGTAATTTTGACGGACTTAACGAACTATTGCGAAGCGTTGAGAGAAATTTCAGCAGCTCGTAAAGAAGTACCCGGCCGTCGCGGTTATCCTGGATATTTGTATACTGACCTTGCGACAATGTACGAACGCGCGGGAAGATTGAAAGGGAAGAGCGGATCAATTACGCAAATTCCGATTTTGACGATGCCTGAAGATGATAAAACCCACCCGATTCCGGATTTAACGGGATATATTACGGAGGGGCAAATTATTTTAAGCCGCAGTCTTCACCGTCAAGGAATTTATCCGCCGGTTGATGTAATGCCCTCGCTTTCGAGATTGAAAGATAAGGGAATCGGAAAAGATAAAACCCGCGAAGATCACGCCGATTTAATGAACCAGTTATTTGCGGCTTATGCTCGTGGAAAAGAAGCTAAAGAATTGGCGGTAATTCTCGGAGAAGGTGCATTATCTGATGAGGATAAGGCTTTTGCGAAATTCTCGACGACCTTTGAAGATAAATATATACGTCAAGGCGAATATGAAAACAGAACGATTAAAGAAACGCTCGAACTCGGATGGAATTTATTAACGATGATTCCAGTTAAAGAATTAAAACGTATTCGCGATGCATATATTGAAAAATATTTACAGCCGTTATTGAAAGGCAAAACTGACGCTGATAACGCAAAATCCTAAGGGGGAATTTTAAAATGGCACGTATCAATGTCAACCCTAACAGGATGGAATTATCACGATTAAAAAAGCGTTTGGCTGTTGCGAAGAGGGGTCATAAATTATTAAAGGACAAGCAGGACGCATTAATAAAAGCATTTTTGGAGAAAGCTAGAGCCGGAAAAGAATTGCGCGAAAAAGTTGAGAAGGAATTAGCGGAGTGTTATTCGACTTTTGTATTATCGAGAGCGCAGACGACTCCGGAAATTTTGGAGCAGGCTTTAATATTTCCCGGTGCAAAATTGGGGCTTTCTGTTGAATGGCATAACGTCATGAGCGTAATGGTTCCTGAATATGATGTAACGCAGGAAGGCAACCCGGTAAATTATGGTTTTGTGAATGTGCCTTTATTATTGGACGCAGCTCTTGAACAGTTTAGCGGATTGATCGTGAGACTTCTTGAACTTGCAGCCGAAGAAAAAGCAATAAGACTCATGGCCGGAGAAATTGAGCGTACGAGACGGCGTGTTAATGCTCTTGAATATGTTATGATTCCGAATTTAGCGGAGACTATCAGATATATAAGCATGAAGCTTGATGAACAAGAACGTTCAACGTTAAGCCGGTTAATGAAAATTAAAGAAATAGTTTCAGCATAAAATTAAATTATTGAATTAAATAATTAAATAAAATCCCTCTCGCGAAATTTAAACGGGAGGGAAATTTTTTTTATATTTATATTAATATATCAATGAGTGAGGCTGTATTTAAATTCTGAAAATATCATACTAAATATTAATTTTAAATCGTTCGGGTATATTATTTGCTTCCATGGCGATAGTATTTTTTTATAAAGCGGTTTAGGCGGTAAAGGTTTTTTATATGCCGCTTCACAGAGTACATTTATAATTTCATCAATATTTTTATTTTCTCCCCATGCGCTTCTTGCGTACATTTTCCAATAAATTTTTTGCGCGGGTTGTCCGTTCATGTTCCACGTTTTTAAATCAGAAATTCCGGGCGTATGTATAATACTGTTTTTTGTTTCTGCTTCATTCTCAGGATTCTGATTGTTAAATTTTAAATCAATGAATTTTATTTTACCTCTGAACAGCGAATTTAAAGCATCTTGATCAGGACAATATGCGGTATCGGCATAACGTTCGAGCCATTTCGCAGATATTTCAAAAAGGTTGCATGTTTCACGAATTAATTTAAGATTCATTAGGAGAACTCCAGCATTAAAATATTTATTTCTGTCAGATTTGTGTATACGTTCCCTTAAGTAACTGAAAATTTTCCCGTAAATTGTCTTTTTTCTTTTTGGATGCAGTGTAGCAGCCATTGCGTAATTTTCTATATCTATGTTCCATAATTCTTTTATATCGAGATTAACGACAACATCAGAATCGATATAAATAATTTTTTCAACTTGAATCAAATCAGGAATAAAAAACCTGTATAGAGTTCCTGCAGTGTATCTCTTTATGACGGTTTCTGGAATTCTTTTTATAATATCAGCCTCAAATTTTTCAAGATCAATAAAATTTATTTCCTGATTATATTTCTGAGCAGTCCGCATAAATTTATTTTTGTTGTCTTCGGTTAAAGTTTCATCGTGCAAAATATAAACTATTACGGGATTACGGGTATTTTCAAAAATTGAAGTGATCACGACTCCAGCATGTTGCGAATATTTTCCGGACGGATCGTAAACTGATAAAGCTACATGAATCTTCTCTAAATTATGATTTACTTCCGGGACATAATCCAGGCTTTGGGCTTTGGGCTTTGGGCTTTGGGCAATTATACAAATTTTCTGTCAAGCTTGTCAAGCTCCTTTCATATTTCATAAAATTATCAAAATATAAAAAAACATCTTAAAAACTATTTTTGAGATTTTAACACAATAAAATTATATACTGGCATAAATCTTAAATCCCCCCTCGATAAATTTTTAAATTTTTGGGTTTTCACGAGAGGGATTTTTTTATATTATATTTCCGAATTTCAAACGGATTCAGATTTTTTATAAATATATTCCGCAAATTCAAAATCGATCGGGTTATCGATGTCCGTGCCTTCGATCTCGTCAATTAAAAATATATTCGGCTTGAAACCAACGACATTTTTATTTTTTATCATCGTGTCGCGAGAAATTATATTTACAGCAAAATTTAAAGCTGATATATTTGGCAAATCCTGGCTTCTCGGCTGGTTATGCAGATCATAATTTAACGGCATATTATCTTTAAACATAAATTCCTTTACTAAATGAGCAGAGTTCACAGAATCAAATTTATTAATATTCTTAAAATATTCGGTTATCATGTTTTCAATTGTGCTGTCTTTAATTAAAGGATTTGTAACATTTGTATAAGCTACTATATCCGCGTTAAAATTTTCGGCCATGTTCTTATATACTTCACTCATTGGCGCAGAATTTGAAGCAAAATACTCATTACGCTTAACAGTTTCGCAATTTAAATTTTTAGCGATCTTTAACATTTCATCATCATTTGAATTTATAATTATTCCGTCTAAAATTTTTATGCGCTTAAGCTGGTTAATTTTTATTTCCAGAAGTGTAGAATTTGCAAACGGACGAATGTTTTTATTTTTCACGCGCACAGAACCGATCTGACTGCGATTAATGCCTTTATGCTCATGATGCGGAGACCTCCGAAAAAATAACAGAGAGCGCATCACATTCGTATAATAAAGAACTACTTAAAAGGACATAATTAACGGATGAGATGAGATGAGATGAGATGAGATGAGATGAGATGAGATGAGATGAGATGA
>CALCEM010000004.1 GCA_937900285.1 uncultured Fretibacterium sp.
CCCCTTGTGTAAAATTGCTGATAATTTTTCAAGTGGGAGGAGTTTTTTATTTTGTTTTCAAAAATTTTTATGCGTAGTGTTGCTATTGTTGCGTTATTGACTTTAAATTTTGGTGCGCCTGTTGTAATAAGCAAGCATGAAAATAATTTGATCGCTGAAAATATTTTTAATGGTGAGACGATAAATTTTTTTAATATTCGACCTGCAGAAGCGTTAAATAATTTTGATGTTGTGAGTTACAGTAATATCAAATTGGAAACTGAAGATGCGACATTTTTTGGACGGCTTGGAGTTATCGGTAAGGTTGTAATCGGTATAATTGGGCTTATATTGCTCGTGACATGCTGGCCGATTTTAATAGCTATAGCTATCGGCTGGGCAGTAATAAACTGGTTATTTTTTGGTTCGGAGAAAAAATAAAATTTATATTGTGAAAGTTTATTATATTAAATAAAGCTGTCCCCGTAATTTCTGAGGACAGTTTTTTTATTTCAATTAAAATATTTCCGAATGAGTACCAACGCGAGCAAATACAACCAATTCACGTTTAGGAGTACTAATTATCTTATAAACTAAAACTAAATCGCCTTTAATATGACATTCTCTCATTTCGTCGAGTTCGCCTTTAAGTTTGTGATCTTTCCAATCAGCGGAAAGAGGCGAATCATTAGCAATCAACAATAACATGGCCTGTTTTAAAATATTCATATCATGTTTTCCAGAGCGCGATAATTTCTCCCAATTTTTTATAAATCCATCGGTTTTAGTTGAGTCTCTTGGGATGATAGTTCGCTTACTCGATGCAGTTCTTTTATTATCAGTCACGGTTACGGCGCTCCATTCTGCGTTTCCATTCCTGAGCAATTTCCTCAGCTTCCGCAATAGCCTCAAGAGTTTCCTCGTTTGTTATTAAATTGCCGTCATCATCGTATACTTTGTAAATCCTGTAACCTTTAGGTGAGTACTTTATTTCATCTTCCGAAACTTTATCGATAATTTGATCCATAATAAATTTTTCACTCCTCAAAATAATTTTTTTATATTTTAATTTTAATTTACGTTTTAAAAATATGTTCGTGATAAATATAATTAAATTTAAATTTTAAAATTCCAGGAGAAAATAAAAATTATGAGACTCGATAAATTTTTAAAGCTCGCAAGATTGGTCAAACGCAGAACTATAGCTCAAGAAATGATCGAACTCGGAGCAGTCAGAATTAATGAACGCGGATGCAAATCTTCAAGCGAAGTTCACGAAAATAATATTATTGAAATCGCTTACATAAATCGCGTACTAAAAATAAAAGTTTTGTGCGCAGACGAAAATTTATTAAAACGCCCTCATACTATTTCATGGGAACAAATTTCAGAACGTCAAGTTAAACCAGACGAAAAGCCATTTTAAATTTTTAAAGCGATTTTATATTATAATTACTAAAATTTTAACCAGGAGGTAATTTTTTTATGGCTGGTATTATTGGAGTTCATGGCCGTGAAATTTTAGATTCTCGCGGTAATCCTACAGTTGAAGTTGATGTATTTCTTGAGGATGGTTCATTTGGCCGCGCTGCAGTTCCTTCAGGAGCATCAACAGGTATTCACGAAGCATTAGAATTGCGCGATAAAGAAGCTCGCTACGGCGGTAAAGGTGTTCAGAATGCAGTAAATAATGTAAACGAAAAAATTGCCGGCGAAATTTTAGGAATGGATGCCGACGATCAAGGCGCACTCGATAGGGCTTTAATTGCTCTCGATGGAACTGACGGAAAATCTAATCTCGGAGCTAATGCAATTTTAGGCGTGTCAATGGCTACGGCTCGCGCTGCTGCTGAAAGTCATGGAGTACCGTTATATTTATGGCTCGGCGGAGTCGGCGGAGGTCTTCTTCCTACTCCTATGATGAACGTTATAAACGGCGGTGCTCATGCTGATAATAATGTCGATTTTCAGGAATTTATGATCGTCCCGCATAGCGCAAAAACTTTTAAAGAAGCCTTAAGAATGGGCGCGGAAGTTTATCACGCTTTAAGAGGTTGCGTAAAAGGTCACGGATATTCTACGGGTGTAGGAGATGAAGGCGGATTCGCTCCAAATTTAAAGGACAACCGCGAAGCATTAGACTTATTGATCGAAGCAGTAAACAAAGCAGGTTACAGACCCGGTGATGATGTTTGTTTTGCTCTTGATGTAGCTTCATCGGAATTTTTCGAGGACGGAATTTACACATTTAAAAAGAGCGATGGAAAAAAACATACTTCAGAAGAATTAATTAAATATTATGAAGAGTTAATCAAAAATTACCCCGTTATCTCAATTGAAGACGGTTGTGCCGAAGAGGATTGGACTGGCTGGGCAAATTTAACAGCTGCTTTAAAAGGTAAATGCCAGCTCGTTGGAGATGATTTATTTGTCACGAATCCTGCAATTTTAGAGCGCGGAATTTCTGAAGGTGTTGCAAATGCAGTACTTGTTAAATTAAATCAAATCGGAACTGTTAGCGAGACATTACAAGTTATTCACATGGCCGCAGAAGCTGGATATGCCGCAGTGGTTTCACATCGTTCAGGCGAAACAGCTGACACATTTATTTCTGATTTAGCTGTTGCAACCAGAACAGGACAAATTAAAACCGGAAGCGTCGCACGTACTGACAGAATCGCAAAATATAATCAGCTCTTAAGAATAGAAGAAGAACTCGGCGACACCGCTAAATATGCCGGGTTAACGAGGTTTTCAAAATAATGCACGATAAAAATATAATCAGTACCGATAAAGCTCCGGCAGCTATAGGGCCTTATAGTCAAGGTGTAAACGTCGGGAAATTTATTTTTATTTCAGGTCAAATCCCAGTTGATCCGTCGACTGGGAATATTGTCAGCTCAGATGTTAAGGAACAGGCCAAAAGATCGCTCGAAAATTTAAAAGCAATAATCGAAGCAGCAGGAAGCAATTTAAATAACGTTGTAAAAACGACTGTATTCGCGACTGATATAAATAATTTTAGTGCAGTTAATGAAGTTTACGCGCAATATTTTAAAACGGATGCTCCGGCTCGGTCTTTTGTTGCGGTGAAAGTTTTGCCGAAAGGTGCTTTAGTTGAAATTGAAGCGATCGCATT
>CALCEM010000005.1 GCA_937900285.1 uncultured Fretibacterium sp.
ATAAATCTGTTCACACCGAACTTGTTGAACAATGTCATGTCGCGACCCCGCACCTCGTCTACTACACTGAAGCCTATACCTCCACACTTGTTGGACAGCTTACAGCAAATCAGCTTGTTAGGGTAGCCGACAGATGTTGCAAACGCAATGCAGTCGATGGCATTGTGGGCGATGGTCTGCTTGGGCATATAATCCGGGAAAATTTTGGATAGCGCAACTTTATCATTTGTCCCCTTGATGGCTTCAGGGCTGGAAATCGAAACCTTGATGCCCCTATCCTCGAAATAAGACTTGTTCTCTGCCATAATAGGTAATTCTGCGGTAATGTAAGGGAGAATCACATCAACATTCTCTTCCTCGCAAATACGCAGAACTGTGGGCAGATAGTCAGGCTCTGTGATGCGTGGCACAACATATCCAGCATCTACGCCATCTCTTAACAGTGCGTCATCATCGCAGTTGATACCAACAACATGGAATTCCTCTCCATCGTAGTTATTCCTCAGTGCTCGAATCAAATCGAACGAGTGCATAGAACATCCAGTAATCAATACACCAATCATTTTTGCATTCTCCTTATTTTTAACATCAAGCCTCTTTTTTCGGGATAATTTGGTCTGAGACGGTATCGTACCAAACAGCCCGTGCTTTTATCTTCCTGTGTTTAGCAATCAGCACATTACTATTCTCCAAGCCGAATAAGCGAAGCAGGTTATTGTAGTCAATCTCGTTCCGACAAACCAGAAGCACATAGTCGTATTTCTCGTAACGGATGAGTTCAATATCCTTTATCTTTCTTTCGTCAATGGGGATGTCCTTGCTCGAAATTCCAAAGTCAACATTCAGGTCAGCAGTCCAGTCAGCGAGAAGGTCAAGATCCCATTCACCCGCATGAGTATTGTCCTTTATGTTAATCGCCCTGAGTTCTTCTTGCGTATAACCGATGAGCCGCTTACAGTCCAGAATCGTATCGGGACCGTAGTTCATCAGGATAACTTTCAGTCGTTGATTTCCAGCAATGATATTATCGTACTCATCTATCAGGTAGATGCCGAAGTCGCCAAACATCTCGAAGCTTTTTTCAAGCTCTTCGAGTCTCTTTTTACCAATTTTTCGAGGATTTCCAAATCCGGTTTTGATGTCTCCAGCCTTAATCTGGCATAGCTCGATTTTCTTCTTAGACATACAAACCACCATTTTCAGTCAAAATAATAACCTCTATAAAGCGTGATCATTTACCTGCTTCATAGAGGAATTTTCGTCATATAATTGACATTTGCGTTCATCAACTTTTTGATATTTTCCTAACGATGAACATCAAACAAATATGTATGTGCAATTTAGCACGCTACTACTCTAACACGGTCACTATGACATGTCGATGACAAGTTTATGACACATCCGTTGTAGAGGTTGAAAATCTATAGTACCAGACATGTAGAATCTAGGCTTCCCCAAAGTTCTCACTAACTATTTCAAGTACTCTCATCACCGCAACATCCATATCATAATACTTATACTCACCGAGCCTTCCAGCAAAAATAACGTTCGGACATTTCTCACGTGCCAACTCTTTATACGATTCATACAGCGCAGTATTACGCTCGTTGTTCACAGGGTAGTACGGCTCATCTCCTGCCTTCCACTCGGAAGGATACTCATGCGTGATCACCGTTGAGGCTGTCTCCAGTTCAGGATAGAAATGCTTGTGTTCAATGCACCGCGTAAACGGAGTCTCCCTGTCTGTGTAGTTCATAACTGCGCAACCTTGATAGTTGTTCGTGTCAAAGAGGGTTTCAGTCTCAAAGCGTAGGGTGCGATACTCCAATACACCAAGTTCATAATCAAACCACGAGTCTATTTGCCCCGTGAACACGATACGCCTTGCAAGTCCTTCAAGCTCTGACCTGTCCCTCAAAAAATCAACATTCAGCCTCACATTAACGCCTTCGAGTATCTTTGCAATCATGGCCGTATAACCGTTAATCGGGATGCCCTGATACAGAGCGTTAAAGTAGTTATTGTCATAGGTGAACCTTACGGGTAGCCTTTTGATAATGAACGCTGGAAGTTCTTTGCACGGTCTGCTCCATTGCTTCTCAGTGTAGCCCTTGATGAGACATTCGTATACGTCTTTGCCGACAAGACTGATTGCTTGCTCTTCCAGGTTGCGCGCTTCAGTAATTCCTGACTTATGTTTCTGCTCCTCAATCTTTGCGTGTGCTTCTTTAGGCGTGATCACTCCCCACATCTTATTGAACGTGAACATATTGAACGGCAAAGAGTGGATTTCTCCGTGATAGTTAGCTACAGGCGTGTTCGTGAACCTGTTAAAGCTTGTGAACTGATTCATATAGTCCCATACACATTTATTGTTCGTGTGGAAAATATGAGGGCCGTACATGTGTACCTGAATGCCAGCTATGTCTTCGGTGTAAACGTTGCCGGCTATGTGAGTGCGCTTGTCGATTACGAGGACGGATTTACCTCGTTTATGAGCTTCATGGGCAAAGATCGCTCCTGTAAGTCCTGCTCCAACTATGAGATAGTCATACATACTAAATTCTCCCGTGTATAATGCTGACAATTTACAACTGTGTGTTCTTTGCTTCCTCATAGGTTTCTCTAGGCTTTAGCTTCATCACGATCTCATACTGTTCGATGTCTGGATTTCTCGCTTGAATCCAAGCTCCAAGTGCTGACAGCATTATTTCAGAGTGACACGGAGTGACAGATTCAAATTCTACGCCTACTTCTGTTATGGCCTTCATGATGGCATTAAACACGCGTTCATTGTTACTCATGCGAGTCTTAGCTATTGCTCTGCGTTCACCATGGTCACTGAAGCTCTCGAACAAAACGTGGCACAACTGATTGCCAGCACTCACTGACTTGCCTATGGTGAGCTTTGCAAGCCTAATTGTATAGCCTGTCTTAGTTTTGGCAATCAATTCGTATTGCTCTGTAATAACCACATAGATCGGTAACGAGCTGAACTCTTCAAAAGGTCGCGGATTGTAGTTCCTAACCATGTAATCTTTTGATTTCATGTTGGCCTCCATCAGTTCTCATCCTTCTTTTTCTTGATTGTCAATAACCACTCAGAGCCAAAGGCTATGCGGTATTCTACTAACATATTCTCTGCTTCTTCCAGCGTATTAAACTCATCAATGTCTTCCCAATCACGAGCATGGTACCTTCCTTGAATGACGTACATTGCCTAAAACCTCCTTGGATAATTTTGGGAGTATAGGCAAATCCAGCTATTTATCTTGATAATTTGAATTATGAAAGATTTAAAAAATTTTTTGTCAACATGTCAACCAATTCGGCAAAATTTGAATTAAAATGCTTTAAACGTTATTTCATGCTGTTCGAATTTATGAAATTAAAAAATTTAGATCGTGCCATAATGCTAGATTCGGACATAATGACTTATGCAAATTTTTCAGAGCTTAAATGTTTGCAAGACAAAAATATTATTGCAGCGATTGACGAAGATCAAATAACATCTTTTGAACATATTGGAACAGCAGGGCCGCAAGTATTTTTTTGTACAATTGAGGCTATTGATGATTTTACAAAATTATTGATTGATACTTACGAGAATAATATTAAATTATTGCGCGATGAATGGCTGTATCGTAAACAAGTACACGATGTAAATCAAATTTCAGATATGGTTTTATTATCTTTATGGGCGCGAAATCATGGTAATAAAATTTTACGTTGGCACTTGGTTAAAGAAATCCATTTACAGTATAGCGCAAACGATAGCGATGGCAGTGAATGTTTTGAAATGGATAAAATTCTTAAAATCAAGAAGATTTTTATAAAGGATAATTTTGCTTACTTGCGAAGAATCGATAATCACGAATTAATACGCGTTGGGGTTTTACATTTTCAGGGAAATAAATCAAAAATATTTATGAAATATTATTCTGAAAATACGAATTATTTTTTAAAAATATTATCTGCTTTTAATTTATATATACAACGAAGTAAATTTTTTTCAGTTGTGCTTAAAATTTGGCTGCACATTCCTTACAATTTGCGGCAAAAAATAAAAAAAATCATCGCTAGATAAAACAGTGATAAAATTCAGTTGTAGTTGAATTAAAAATTTTTAGGTGGGAGAATTTTTTAATTATGAAAAATTTTAATTTACGCGATGATATGACTGAAATTATTAATTCTGCTATTAAATCTGTTCTGCCGGAATCAGCCGTAAAAGAAGCGTTACAGCGAGAGGATTTTATTTCAAGACGCAACAAAGGTAAAATTATAATCGCCTCAATCGGTAAAGCTGCGTGGAGAATGGCGAGAGCTGCTGCTGATATTTTAGGCGAAAATATTTCCGGCGCAGTTGTTACAAAATATGAACACTCTATGAGCGAAATTAAAGGGCTTGAAATTTTTGAGGCCGGTCATCCCGTTTTAGATTCAAATACTATAAAGGGCACAAAGGAATTATTAAAATATGTCGAAAATTTAACGGCTGATGACACAGTTTTATTTTTAGTTTCCGGCGGTGGGTCAGCGTTATTTGAATTACCTGCAGAAGGCGTAACGCTTACGGATATGATGAGCATTACAAATCAATTATTAGCTTCCGGTGCTGACATCGTAGAAATTAATACTATCAGAAAACATTTATCAGCAGTAAAAGGCGGGAGATTTGCGAAATTATGCGAGCCTGCTCACGTTTATATGGTAGTTTTGTCCGATGTTTTAGGCGACAGATTGGACAGCATTGCATCCGGTCCTGCTTGGCCTGATAATTCGACAAGTGAAGAAGCGTTAAACATTGTAAAAAAATATTCGCTCAACATGAAAAATGATTTACTGGAAATTTTAAAGCAGGAGACCCCAAAAGAATTAAACAACGTTACAGCAGTAATAACCGGAAGTGTTACGGCGTTATGTGATTCAGCGATGAAATTTGCTTCTGAAAAAGGTTACACGCCACTATTATTAACGACCACTCTAACATGTGAAGCGCGTGAAGCTGGATCGTTTATGGCCTCGATAGCCCGCGAAATTTTAAATTCAGGCCGTCCAGTAAAAACACCCTGCGCAATTATTGCCGGTGGTGAAACAGTTGTACATTTAACGGGTAAAGGTTTGGGCGGTCGCAATCAGGAATTTGCATTATCAGCAGCCAACGGAATTAAAGGGCTTGAAAATGTCGTAATTGCTTCGTTAGGTTCTGACGGAACAGATGGCCCAACTGATGCAGCCGGCGGAATTGTTGACGGACGCACAGCTGTTTTAATGGAAAAATCCGGATTCGAAATTAATGAAACTTTGAAAAATAATGATGCTTATCACGCATTAAAAGCAGCTGGAGCATTATTAATAACAGGACCAACCGGAACAAATGTAAACGATGTCGCAATCGCTTTAATTGGATAATAAATAATTTTGGCCTCTCGATTAAAATTTTCGGGAGGTTTATTTTATATTTTATATTTTGTGCATAAGGAAATTTATAAAAATCATGTTAAAACTCATAAAAAATTTAATAAGGAAAGTGCCATTTATTGAGAGATGGGATGACAGACGTATACAAAATAAATATATGTCGATGACTTACGATGAAATAGAGCAGATTATTAATAAATATTATCTTGAAATATTTGGGCGTAAAATTAATTGGGATGATCCGAAATCTTATAACGAAAAATTACAAGTTTCAAAATTATATGACGCAGCTCCGTTTAAAACTCATTTAAGCGATAAATATAAAGTTCGTCGTTGGATAAAATGGAAAATTGGCGAAGAATATTTAATCCCGTTAATTGGTGTTTATGATTCATTTGATGAAATTAAATTTAAGGATTTGCCGGATCAATTTGTTATTAAATGTAATCATGATTCGGGAAGCGTTATATTTTGCCGTGATAAAAATAATTTTGATATTGATTCAGCGCGTAAAAAAATTAATTCGGCCATGAGAAAAAATTACGCGTATCCATCGTTTGAAATGTATTATAAAAATATTCCGCCTAAAATTCTCATTGAAAAATATATGGGCGATAATATAAACGATTATAAATTTTTGTGTTTTGATGGGGAGCCTTATTATTGTCAAGTAATATTTAACAGGTATTCAGACGAAAAAATTAATTTTTATGATATGAATTGGGAATTACAAAATTTTAAGCGTCCTGGATTTGAAAATTATAATAGTCCTGTTGATTGTCCCGATAAATTTGAAGACATGAAAAAAATATGTTGTAGCCTGTGCAAAAATTTAGATCACGTAAGAGTTGATTTATATTTAATTGAGAAAAAAATTTATTTCGGTGAAATGACATTTACTGCTGCCGGAGGTTTTAGAAGATTTGACCCCGACGAATGGGATTTTAAACTCGGAGTATTATGGAAATTTGATAACACCATCAGACAAAAAGTCCGCGAGAAAAATTTAAAGCCGTAAAATATGTTAAACTAAAACAATAATTTTTTTGAGGGGAGTAAATTTTTTGAAAGTCCTTTTAATCAACGGCAGCCCTAATGAACACGGCTGTACTTATACTGCTTTGCATGAAGTCGAAAAAACTTTAAACGAGAATAATATTGAAACTCGTATACACTGGATCGGCAAAAAACCTGTCGCAGGGTGTATCGCGTGTTTTAACTGTTTCAAAATTGGCCGGTGCGCTTTTAATGATGCAGTCAACGAAATTAATTCAAAACTTGACGAGATCGATGGGATTATTATCGGTTCACCTGTTTATTACGCCGGCCCTAATGGAAGTTTAGCGGCGTTTTTGGACAGATTATTTTTTTCAGGCGGAGATAAATGGTTCAGAAAGCCCGGAGCTTGTGTCGTATCATGCCGGCGCGGCGGAGCTTCTGCAGCTTTTGACAGATTAAATAAATATTTCACGATCAAAAATATGCCGGTAATCTCATCACAATATTGGAACCAAGTTCACGGAAATACTCCGGACGAAGTTAAACAGGATTTAGAAGGAATGCAGACAATGCGCACACTCGGTCAAAATATGGCGTATTTCTTAAAATGCATCGAGGCCGGACAAAATGCAAAAATTTCAAAACCAGTTTACGAAGATTGGATCGGAACAAATTTTATAAGAGAATAACAACAAATAAAATATAACATGAATGCAATATAATTAATTTAAATCATTCTCCAAAAATTATATAATCCAATTAATTTTATATCACGGATTATCCAGGCTAGTAACGAAATTATTACGGTGCAGATGATAAAAGTTTTTTCACCGGAACTCATCTCACCGATTTTTTTTGACATGTGAAATATATGTAATCCAATCTCCCGCTTCCACGGCCTAAATAATGGAACTGTTCCGCAAAATGCATCCTCCAAAATATGCAGAACACAACCCATAAACCAAAATCCCGCACATGACCATACATCATAATGTGCAAAATATCCGCCGTCGATAAGGCTCGAAATTCTCGGAACGATCCAATTTGCACGATAAAAACACGTCACAGAAATTAACAGCCAAGGCACAAACCAATGAGAATATTTGCGGTGATACTTGTTGCGCTTCTTCCCAAAAATTGTATACTCGACACTGTCAGGAAACGTGCTGCCCAAAAAACTTAAACCAGCCGCCAAAATTGAGCCGGTCGTTCCTAATACAAACGCAAATGTCGTTATTCTGTGTCCTTTGCCAGTCATGATTTTTTATTTTATAAATTTTAAAACTTTCACCAGAATTAATATAAAAATATTCGCTAAAACTATACACGCACCAGACGGAAAATTAAATATAATTGATAAACTCATCCCGATTATAAAATTTATAAAGGATATTACTCCGGAAAATATTATTAATTTTAAAAATCCGTTCGCAAAATTTCGCGCCGTAACCGCTGGCAAAATTATCACGCTCGAAATTAATAACGTCCCCATCATTCGCATCCCTAAAACTACAACAAGAGCCGTCAAAATTGAAATTAATATCTGATATATTTCCGTTTTTATTCCTAACGTTTTCGCATAATCTTCATTATATGTGATCAGGAATAAGCGATTATAAAATATTACGAAAATAAATATAATTCCAGTCGATAATATAACCGATAAAATTAAATCCGAATCGTTTAAAGCCAATATACTCCCGAATAAATACGCCGAAATGTTCGAAGCAGAATTTTTTAACGAGCTTACTAAAACTCCAGACGCTAAAGCCCCAGACGAAGCGACAGCTATTGCAACATCACCGGCTGATTTAAATTTCTGGCTGATGAATAATATTGCAAATGATGAAATTATCATTACTGGAATTGAAATATATAAAGCAGGCAACCCTAAAGCTGACGAAATCGAAAGCGATGCAAATCCTATTTCAGATAAGCCATGACCTATTAACGCATAATGTTTTAAAATTAATATTACGCCTATAATCGAAGCGCAAACTGAAATTAAACTCCCTGCGATTAATGCCCGCGTCATAAATGGATATGATAATAATTCTATAAATTCGGCCATGTATTTTTAATTTAAAATTCTCCCGTCTGATATTTTTATGAGCTTATTATAATTTATTTCGTTCAAATCGCTTTCATCATGAGTGACGATAATAATCGCCGTTCCATTTAAATTTAATTTTTTTAATGTGTCGTAAAAATTTTTGTGCGTCTCAACATCAAGCCCTGCACATGGCTCATCAAGTAATAATAATTCAGGCTTCCCACATAATGCACGCGCTAATAATACACGCTGAAACTGTCCGCCGGATAAATTTTTTATTTCGCGGTCTCGCAAATCGTTCAAGCCCAAAATATTTATAATTTCATTTGCGTTGTTTTTGTCGTCCAAATCGTAAAATAATTTTTTTGGTCGTTGCAATCCAGTTAAAATAATTTCGTAAACCGTCGCCGGGAAATTTCTGTCAGCGCTTTCAATCTGAGGAACGTATGAAATTTTAGCGTTGCGAATCAATGAGCCGGATGAAATTCTTATCAGACCTGCAATAACTTTCATAAGCGTAGATTTCCCGGAACCGTTCTCGCCCATTATAAAAACTACTTCGCCGGAATTTATCGAGAGCGAAATATTTTTTAAAACGCTTAAACTCCCATAACTCACGCAGATATTATTTAATTTTAAAATTTCAGTCATTTAAGTTTAAGGCGATTTTTAAATTATTTAAATTAGATTTCATTATCTCTATAAAATTTTTATTGTCCCGAACATCATGAGCAGAATTAAATATTAAAATTTCTGATCCGGACTGTTGAGCGATCGAATTTGAAATACTTGTGATTCCGTAAGCATCGCAGAAAATATATTTAATATTATTATCCCGAATAAATTTTATTATTTCAGCTGTATTTTTAATGCTCGGTTCGTTTTCACCGTTATAAGCGCTTAAATAATTTATCCCGTAACAATTCACAAAATAAGCATATGAAAAAGGTCCGGCAAAAATTAAATTTTTATTTTGAAATCTCGTAAACTCCGAATCTAAAATTTTTAACTCGTTTATTAAATTTTCGGCGTTTAAATTATAAAATTCCGCGTTATCAGGATCGAGCCTGCTTAATTCAATTAAAATATTTTTCGCCATAATTTGAGCGTTTCTCATGTTTAACCAGATGTGCGGATCATCGTTTAAAAAATTTATTCCAGTTGAGACATTTAAAATTTTAACGTTGCTGTTTAACGAATTTATAATTTTTTCCGCCCAATGTTCCATATTATCGCCGGTGTAAATAAATAAATCGGAATTATTTAAATTTAATAGATCTCTCGGAGTCGGATCAAATTCATGGGGATCTGTTCCGGGTTTCAGTAATAAATTTACGTCTGCAAAATCTTTTGTTATCTGGCGCGTAAAATCATATTGAGGGAATAGGCTGCAAATAATTTTTAATTTAGCGTGGCAGATATTCGGCACTAATAATATTAATATTAAAACGAGCAAGATAATTTTTTTTATAGTCATAATGTGAAAAATTATAACACTCAAATTTCTAAACACGTTTAAAATATTATTACTTTTATTTCGGAGGGAGTTTTTACGATTTGGCAAATTTAATATTTATTTCTGGAGGTGCAAGCTCCGGCAAAAGTGAATACGCTGAAAATAAATTAATTGAAATTTCCGGAAATGATTTAAAAATATATTTGGCCGCCATGAAAATTAATAATAACGATCCTGAAATATTACGAAGAATTGAAAATCATAGGAAAATGCGAGCTGATAAAAATTTTAAATTGATCGAAGCTGAAAAAAATTTCTCAAATATAATCCCCGCAAATAGTTCCGTTTTAATTGAGAGTTTATCATCTTGGCTCGCAAATGAAATGTTTAACGAGAATAATAATAATATAAATTTAAATTCTAACGTCGTAAACAAAATATTTAATGAGATCATGACAATAAAAAATTTTTCGCATAATTTAATAATTGTTTCAGATGATATATTTTCAGACGGGATAATTTACGACGAAATGACGGAATTATATATTAAAAATCTCGCGCAGCTTCATATTAAGACGGCTCAAATTTCAAATGAAGCTCTGGAAATTGTTTCAGGCTTAAAAATTAAATATGTCTGAAAATTCCGGAGCAAATTTAAACCCCAAAAACGAAGAAAGCACCGATTATGAAATTTTAGTCGGACAAATTTTAATGCAGATCGAAAATTTAACGGCTTCAGGATTTGAGCAGATGATATTTGATTTATTAATTAAAATGGGTTATGAAGTTTTTAAAAATGCACGCTCCCGAAAAAATCCCGCAGCTATTCACGGCATAATAATCGAAGATCATTCCGGATATATTCCCGTTTATGTTCAGGCTCGGAAGCTCGAAAAGGGAAGCATTATAACAAGTTGGAATATGCACAGTTTTAGCGATGCAGTTTCAAGAAAGGGAGGCAAAGGACTTTTAATAACCAACGCAAATTTTTCAAGGCCGGCGCAGGATTATGCAAAGTCCCATAATATAATTTTAATAGACGGGAATATTTTAGCGCGCTTAATGATCGCAAATGATTTTTGTGTAAACGTCCGCGAAATAATAGAAATTAAATCAATTAATCCCGATGCGTTTATTAATTATAAATAAATTTATCGGCCATGTTCAAAGCGTTAAATATTACTTGATCCATATCATAATATTTATATTCGCCGAGCCTGCCGCCAAAGAAAATATTTTTTAAATTTTGAGCGAGCAATTTATATTTTTCGTGTAAATTATTATTTTTTTCGTCATTCACCGGGTAATAAGGTTCATCGCCGGGATTCCATTTTAAACTATATTCGCGCGTTATTATTGTGTTATCTGATTTTAATTCCGGCAAAAAATGTTTATGTTCAATTATGCGGGTAAACGGGGTATTTTTATCGGTGTAATTTATAACTGAATGGCCTTGAAAATTATTTATATTTAAAAATTCCTCTTCAAATTTCAGCGTTCTGTATTCGAGCTGACCGAGTTCAAAATTAAAAAATGAATCAATAGGACCGGTGAAAATAATATTATGAGCAATATTCATAAAATCATTTTTATTATTCAGGAAGTCGCAATTTAATTTTACTTCGATTCCGTTTAACATTTTTTCGATCATGGCCGTATAACCGTTAATCGGGATGCCCTGAAATTTAGCGTTATAATAATTTGTGTCATAAATAAATCTTACGGGTAATCTCTTAATAATTTCGGCTGGTAAATTTTTGCAATCGCGTCCCCATTGTTTTTCGGTGTAACCTTTAATTAATTTATTGTAAATATCATGGCCGACCAATTTAATAGCTTGTTCTTCGAGATTTTTGGGCTGATCGATTCCTGAATTTTTAATTTGTTCGTTAATTTTATTTTGAGCTTCTTCCGGAGTATTCACGCCCCACATTTTATTAAACGTAAACATGTTAAAAGGCAAGCTATAAATTTCGCCGTTAAAATTCGCCAAAACTGTATGGGTATAACGGTTAAATTCTGAAAAATTATTAACGAAGTCCCAAACGTTTTTATAATTCGTATGAAAGATGTGAGCGCCGTATTTATGGACGTGAATATTATTTTTAAATTCGGTGTAAATATTTCCAGCGATGTGATTACGTTTTTCAATGAGTAAAATTTTTTTGCCGGCGGAATTTAATTTATTTGCGATGACTGCGCCGAACAAACCAGCACCAACGATCAGAAAATCATACATGATAAATATAAATATATCTCCTTTTTTGAGAAATTATATATTATTTTTCAGAGTGGCAATAATAATTCTCTTTGTATATTTTGTGATGCACATGCTAACCTCTTTTTTGACATTTCGCAATATTCCGGAGAAATCTCGATGCCTATAAAATTCCTGTTCAATTTTTTTGCAGCAATAGCAGTCGTACCGCTACCCATGAAAGGATCTAAAATAATTTTTGCGTTAGTGCTTGAAATAATTCGTTCAATTAACGCTACTGGAAAAGGTGCGGGGTGTTCATTTTTCATTTCCTGTTTAAATTCCCAAACGTCTCCGAAAGAATTTGCGTGTTCAACGAGTTTAAAATCTGATTTGGCAATTAAATAAATTACTTCGTAGGTCGGCAAAAAATATCCGGGATTTAAACCGTTGCCTGTAGAATTTTTTAGATTATACGGAGGTGAAGTAATTATTAAATCAATAGATCGATCTGGAATTTTCTGCATTTCCTGAACGGCATCTCCGCAGATAAATAAATCTCTTAAATTTTCAATTTCGTACATGATCCGTTAATAATAATAAATAATAATAAAAAATCCCTCTCGAATTTAAAAATATTTCATCGAAAGGGAATCACGTTTTACTTTAAATTAAAAATTTTTACGCAATGACTAACAACACATCACCAGTATTAACGCTGTCGCCAGATTTTACGCGGACTTCAGTAACTTTTCCTTCAGATGTGGCAAAAACTTCATTTTCCATTTTCATAGCTTCGAGCATTAAAACTAAATCGCCATTCTTAACGGTATCACCGACATTTACTTTTATGCTTAAAATTTTTCCCGGCATCGGAGCTGTTACAGTTGAACTGCCTTCACTTACTGGGGCTGGAGCTGCTGGAGCTTCTGGGGCTGGTGTTGATGCTGGTGCAGCTGCCGGAGCTTGAGAAACTGGAGCACTGACGGGCGCACTAATCGGAGCAGATGAAGCACCTTCGCCCAAATTTTCAACTTCAACTGTATAAGCAGTACCATCGACTATAACACGGTATTTATTCACGATTAAAATTCTCCTCTCTTGAATCTCGAAATATTAAAAATTAAATTAAATTAATTCCATTTCCTTACTAATCTATTAGAATTTAAATTGAACATTCCTGCAGTTTTCCATTTTGAGGTCCAATAATCTCCCTGAAGATTTGCCCCAGCTTTGGTAACTGATAATATTCTGAAATTTGATCCGCCTGTAAATTCAATAATCGCCGCTGTAATTGCTGCAATGACTTTTTTATTATCTGCATTAACTTTAACAGGAGCATTTTTATTTAAATTTGCAGGTGAATTTTTATTATTTAAATCATTTTTTTTTTCTTCGCCCGAACCTGAAAATAATTTCATGGCGTAAATTGTTCCAGTGAGAACTAACAAAACCCCGAACACAATAGAAAACGCTACTACACTGACATTAATGGCTCCTGCTACTCCTTCAAAATGCATTGTAAATTATTCCTCCTGTTTTAAACTTAATTTAAATATTTAATGAGGTATTACCCCGTGTTTTTTAGCTGGACGGGTTTCGCGTTTGCTTTCCATTCCGGCTAATGCTTGAGCTAAAGTTAAACGAGTTTCTTCGGGCATAATTACGCGATCAACGTATCCGCGTTCGGCAGCTCTATAGGGATTAGCGAAGGCTTCACGATATTCATCAATTTTTTCGAGCCTTGTAGCTGTAGGATCGGATGATGCTTCAATTTCCTTCTTGAAAACTACGCTCGCAGCACCTTCAGCACCCATTACTGCTATTTCAGCTTGAGGCCACGCCAAAACTACATCAGCGCCGAGTGATTTGCTCGCCATTGCCAAATATGCTCCGCCGTATGCTTTACGCATTACAACAGTAATTAACGGCACACTAGCTTCAGAATATGCATATAATAATTTTGCTCCTTTACGGATTATGCCATTATGTTCTTGATCGATTCCCGGCAAATATCCCGGAACATCAACAAATGTTACTATAGGCAAATTAAATGCGTCACAATGTCTCACGAATCTTGAAGCTTTATCGGAAGCATTAATGTCCAAACATCCCGCCATAACATCCGGGTTATTCGCAACTATTCCGACCGAACGGCCGTTAATTCTGCCATAACCTGTAACAATATTTTTTGCAAATCCTGCCTGAACTTCCGTAAATTCTCCATTGTCCAAAACTTTATTTAAAACTTCATGAACGTCATAACCTTTATTGACATCAACCGGAACGATCTCACGTAATTTTAAATCTGCACGAGCCGGGTTATCACTGGTTGGCAATTCCGGAGCGTCATCGAGATTATTAAGAGGCAAATACGACAAAACTTTTTTAACCTGAGTAAAACACTCGTCCTCATCTTTAGCAATAAAATGCGCGTTTCCGCTGATAGTGTTATGAACTTCTGCGCCACCTAATTCCTCGCTTGAAATTGCTTCACCTGTTACGGCTCTCACGACTTCAGGCCCGGTAATATGCATAACCGAAGTTTTATCGACCATAAAAATATAATCTGTAAGAGCAGGACTATAAACAGCACCGCCAGCAGTTGGACCCATAATAATCGAAATTTGGGGAATTACTCCGCTTGCTAAAGTATTGCGTTTAAAAATTTTCCCGTAACCGTTTAACGAGTCGACAGCCTCCTGAATACGTGCGCCGCCAGAATCATTAATCCCGATAACAGGGCAACCCATCTGCATGGCCATGTCTAAAACTTTGCAAATTTTATCAGCGTGCTTTTCGCCAAGTGAACCGCCTAACACCGTAAAATCTTGACTGTAAATAAAAACTTTTCGGCCGTCAATAGTTCCCCAACCCGTTACAACTCCATCGCCTAAAAATTTTTTTGATTCGAGATCGAAATTATTACAACGGTGCGTAACAAATTCATCAATTTCAACAAATGAGCCGGGATCTAATAATTTATTTATACGATCGCGAGCTGTTCCTTTGCCTTTAGATTTTTGTTTTGAAACGGCTTCACTTCCTCCGCCGGCCTGAGCAGATTTGCGTTTGTCTTCGAGTTCGCCACAAAGCTCTTCAATTGTTTTTAATCCCATATCCGACAAGCTCCTCCTTTTATGAATAAAATTATTTTTCAAACTTTAAAATTGAGTTTAGAATAACATATAAACATTTTCATTTCAAAATAAATCTACGCATTTATAAAAAAAATCCTCCCTCAAAAAATAAAAAAATAATTTAAGATTTAAGAGAGAGAAAAAATAAAATTACGCTCAAGTTGAAACATTCAATAATTAATATTTATAATTACTCCAATGTAATAAGTATCTCGCAGAAAATTTTTTTAATTTTTAATATACTTCGATGAAACCCAACCGTTGCCAACTGAAGTTTGCGCATAATACCAAATTCTATTTTTAACTGTCCATCTTCGCAAAATTAAAATTTCAGAGTCCTTTTTAATTATTCCGATCATGTTCCAAGGACTATTTGCTTCAGGGGTCATTCTTACATTTAAATCCCCTGTTGCTGTCCCTTTCATCCCATAACCTTTTAACGGTGCAATATAATCCGATGATGCCCAGCCTTTTAAGCCGTCTTTTGTTTCGACGTAAGACCATAAAGAATTTTCGCCGGAAGTTTGGTGAATATGAAGTACAGTATCAAAATTTATTTGAGTAATTGGGGTAGATTTCCGATCAGGTTGCTCACGTAAACTTAATTTTTCTGCAACGACTCTTCGATCCCAATAACTGTCGTAAGTTCCAGAAGCAGAATTTTGTGAAGCATCACCGTTTAAATAATCCGTGATAACTTCTTTAGCGTAATCAATTGCTAAATTTTTCGCGTAACCGATAGCAGCATCAACAGCTAAGTCCCATAAAAATCCCGTAATACCATCGCAATAAGCTGGCGCAGAAAAAAATAAACTTGAAATTAAAACCATGACGCATAAAAATTTTTTCATTACAAAACACCTCCGAAAAAATAAAAAATTCCGAAGCTGTATTTTGTACCCCCCCCCCTCTTGTCAATATTACGTAATAAAAAAAATCCTCCCTCAAATAAAAATATTCAAGAGAGGAAAAATTTTTTATGTTAATTTAATTTACACTTTATTTTTTGTGCCGTAATAAGCGTTTAAATACATTTGCTTTATTTCGCTCATTAATGGGTATCTCGGATTAGCGCCAGTGCATTGATCATCAAACGCCTGCTCAACCATAGCATCAAGCCTGTTTAAAAAATCCTCTTCATCTGCTACATAATCTTTTATAGTCGGCTTAATTCCAACTTTAGATTTTAATTCATCGATAGCGTTAATTAAATTGTCAACTTTTTCCTGATCGCTATTGCCGGAAATTCCCAAATAACTCGCGACTTCCGCATATCTCGCTAACGTATGAGGGTGATCATATTGCGGGAATGTTCCCATTTTTGTCGGGACTTCAGCTGAATTAAATCTGATAACCTCATCAATCATTAAAGCATTTGCGAGACCGTGCGCCAAATGATGGAACGATCCCAATTTATGCGCCATCGAATGACATACACCCAAAAACGCATTTGCGAAAGCCATTCCTGCAAGTGTCGCAGCATTAGCCATTTTTTCGCGCGCTATAGGATCATTTAATCCATCGTTATAAGCTCTCGGCAAATATTCAAAAATAATTTTTAATGCCTTCAACGCAATTCCATCCGTATAATCCGAAGCCATAACAGAAGCATATGCCTCAAGTGCATGAGTCACCGCATCAATTCCAGAAAACGCCGTTAAACCTTTTGGCGCAGTCATATGGCAATCCGCATCAATTATCGCCATGTCCGGCATTAATTCATAATCTGCTAACGGATATTTAGTCCCGGTCTTTTCGTCAGTGATAACAGCAAACGGAGTAACTTCCGATCCAGTTCCTGCGCTTGTCGGAATCGCAATAAAATACGCTTTATCTCCCATATGAGGAAATGTGTAAACGCGCTTACGAATATCCATAAATCTCATTGCCATATCCATAAAATCCGCTTCGGGATGTTCGTACAAAACCCACATAATTTTACCGGCATCCATCGCTGAACCTCCACCTAATGCGATTATTACATCCGGCTGAAAATCTTTCATTTGAGCTGCTCCAGCTTTTGCACATGCAAGCGTCGGATCTGGTTCAACTTCGAAAAATGTCGTGTGCTGTATTCCGAGTTCATCTAATTTATCAGTTATCGGCTTAGTATGTCCGTTGTGATATAAAAAACTGTCAGTTACGATAAATGCCTTCTGTTTGTGCAAAACATTTTTAAGCTCGTTCAACGCAACAGGAAGCGAACCCTTTTTGAAATATACTTTATCTGGAGCACGGAACCAAAGCATGTTTTCTCTCCTCTCTGCAACGGTCTTAATATTTAAAAGATGTTTAACCCCAACGTTTTCACTG
>CALCEM010000006.1 GCA_937900285.1 uncultured Fretibacterium sp.
GTCCTGAGTCCAGGTCACGTCGTCAGTACCATTCGCATAATCGGAATCCCAGGATGCCGCGAAAGGCGAAGCGACCATGATATCAGTCACTTCGGCATGGGGGGGGGGAAAAAAATTTCATATTAAGAAAGATTTTGGCTGTCCTTCCTAATGATTCTCGTCTATTTAGAAATCTAGGTATATATTTCTGGCACAAATTTGAAGAAGCCTGTCAGATTTATAATGATGTAAATACAGAATTTATCTCTTCTTTAGAATTTTCTTTCGGTTCTTCAATAAAGAAAGTAGCTAATTTTTCAAATTTTATAATGATGCCGTTTGAATTTTTAGAAATTCCTATTCCTGTGGGTTACGAGGATATTTTAACCGGAGATTACGGGGATTGGCATAAATATGTAATAGGTACAAGCATGCACGGAAAAATGATAATTAATACAGAGATCCCATACACAAAATATTTAAGAGAAAATTACAATAATCACTATTATCAGGAAGATTAATCAAATCAATTGTTATTTATGATCCATAATGTTTTTATACGCTTCGGACAATAATTAAATATTATGGATCATTAGTTTTTTATTTAATCACGAATGCTATAAACGCAACCGCAATAATTTTGACGATATAAATTAAATTCCTTTGAAAATTTTATCGAACGTAAAAACCCGTTATTTTTTCGCCAAATCACGCCGAGCCAGTTTAAATTATATTTTTGGGAAATTTCATCGCCTATACTCAAAATTAAATTAACGTTTTTGTGCGGACTGATCGTTAAAGTTGTGCAGAAATATTTAAAATTTAAATTAATCGCTTGTTGAGCAACTGCCTCAAATTGCAAATTAAAACATTTTTCGCAACGCCTTCCGCCTTCCGGTTCTGATTCGAGTCCGGAAATTTTTATTTTGTTCAGCCATTCGTCCGGGTTATATTTCGGGGTTATGATGTCGATGTCATTTTTCTCAGCTAAAATTTTTATTGCGCTCAACCTTTTTAAGTATTCGCTTTCAGGGTGAATATTATTCCCGTAAAAAAATCCCCTGACGTTCCAGCCCTGTATTTTTAAATCATGAACCGGGACAGTACCATCAGGAGCACAACATATATGTAACAATAAATTTTTATTTTTTTCTTCGTGCATAAATAAAATAAATTTAAATTAATTCGTTCACAGCGTTAATAATTCCATCAACCGATAAGCCGAATAATTTCCTGACATCTGACGAAGAACCTGAAGGCCCAAAATTATCCGGACCTAAATTTTTAAATTTTTCGGCATGTAAATTATTTTTCATCATTTCGAGCGCCATAATAGATGCCATTCCAGTATTAATATTATGATCTTCGACCGTTAAAATAAATTTTGTGTTGCACGCTTCACGAATAGCATTTAAATCAGGTGCAAGAGGACTCGACACGCAATACACGTTTAAATTAATATTTTTTTCGCTTGATAATTTGTCAGCTGCTTTTAATGCGATCTGCGTCATATATCCCAATGCAAAAATGCTCCCGGAATTTCCAGAACGTAATTTAATAGCTTTACCGTATTCAAATTTAAAATTATCGTCCGCAAATTCTTTTATTACTTCGCGTTTGCTTCTGCCCATCGCTAAACAAATACAGCCCGGAGTTTTTAACATATAACGAGTTGCGCGATCCGTTTGATTCGGGTCAGCAGGTACAATAATTTTCCAGCCGAACATATTACGCATTAATCCGATGTAATCTATACACTGATGCGTTGCGCCGTCTTCTCCGACATCAAGGCCGGTGTGAGTTAAAACTAATTTATTCCCGGCGTTGTTTATATCGTTTAATCTGTGCTGGTTGTAAACTTCATCGATTCCGAACACTCCGAAGTCTGCCCACAATGAAATTACTCCGCCAGCCGAAGCAGCTCCGGAAATTGTTGCGGTTGCATGTTCTTGTATTCCGCACTGTACGAAATTTTCAGGACAATATTTTTTAAATTCATCGGTCTTAACGGAGGGCATTAAATCGCAGTCAAAAACTAAAATGGGAGTTTTGTCAGGATTTTTATAATTTAATTTTCCAATTTGTGCGAGGGCTTTTCCGAATGCGCTGCGGTTATCTGTTTTAATATTTGGTTCGTAAGTAATAACATTTCCGGTTTCAATATTTGGTGTAATTGGTTTAATTTCGCGTCCAAAATATTTTTGAGGTAAATTATTTTTTCGTGCTTCCAACGCGGTATTTAATAAATTTTCATCGCCCTTTAAATTTTTGATGATGTCAAAATAAATTTTTTCGCCCGGAGCTTTTCCGTGATATTCGTTTGTGCCTTCCATAGCGCAGCCGTCTTTACCCATTAAAGTTTTACAAATTATGACGGTGGGAGAATTTTTAAAATTTTTCGCTTGATTGATCGCGTTAAACAATTCGTTAAAATTATGTCCGTCGCATTCGAGAACGTTCCAGCCGTCAGCCCGCCAGACTTCTTTTAAATTAATTTTCATGATCTCATCGAGATGTCCACAAATTTGAATGTCGTTATTGTCGATTAAAGCAATAATATTATTTAAATTTTCGTTTATTGCGATTCGTCTCGCTTCTGCTAATTGTCCTTTAGTTTGAGCGCCGTCTCCCATCACAACGAATACATTATTTTTAAAATTTCTCGCGCGCTGTGCTAAAGCATACCCAACTCCGGCCGATAACCCCTGCCCTAAATTGCCGGTGTCCCAATCAATTCCAGGAATTTCGCGGACTACATGACCCTGAAAAACACTTCCGCAACGTCTGAAATTTTTAACTGCTTCGAGTGCGTCAATAAATCCAAATTCAGCGAGTACAGCATAAACTCCTGGTGAAGTATGTCCATGTGAAATAATAATATTATCGCGGTTTAGATTATCGCAATTATTTGGCGTTAAATTTGCAAGAGCATAGACGCTCAAAAAAATTTCTATTCCCGAAAATGCTCCCGCCGGGTGTCCGCTGTCAGCAGCCTGAACCATCGTAATAGCGTTAATTCTGGCTCGTGTCGCAGCAGATTTTAAATTTAAAATTTGTTCATCTGAAAGTTTACTGACTCCATATAAATTTTTAAGTGTCATGTATTATCTGGTAGCCTCCTTACTAAAAAACCGGCAATGTCGGAATATTATACGCTATGAAAAAAAATCCTGATATAATTTTCTGAAAATGAATCACAAAAATATTTTTTATTAAAAAATTAAGTGGTTTACACATTGAAAATTTTTAAAGGCAGGCGTTAGAATTGTCCAGTCCAGTCCAGTCCAGTCCAGTCCGTGTATTATGACTTTCAAATTTTTAGATCGCAGAAATATGGAGGTATATCCAGATATTTTTATGAATTAATATCAAGAATGAAGAAATTTAATTTAGAGGTTACGGCGAAATGTTTTAACAACATAAATTATTATATGCGTGAAGAGTTTGGAATTTATAATTTTAGCGAGAATAAATGTTTAAGATGGCTTCAAAAAAAATATTCAGCTGTTGTAAATGTTTTAAATTCCGTTCACTGCATGAAAAAAAATTTTGACATTATTCATCCGACTTATTATCACCCTTATATTTTGGGGCGCTGTTCCGGGAAATTAATTTTAACTGTTCACGATATGATTCACGAAAAATTTGCTGATACTTATCTGAGGCATGATCTAAAAACAGTTTTCCGTAAACGCAAAATGATCAGGGCAGCCGACTGGATTATAACTATTTCAGAATGCACGAAACGAGATTTATTATATTATTACCCTGAAATTAATCCCGATAAAATAAGCGTGATCTATCACGGAAGCTCAGCGCAAAAAAATTTAAATCACGATAAAAAAATTTTAAACCCCGAAAAATATATATTATTCGTAGGCTCAAGAGGCGGATATAAAAATTTTAATTTGTTCGTTAAGGCAATGAATTTTATTTTAAAGCGCGATAAAGATTTAAAAATATTATGCGTTGGCGGCGGAGAATTTAATAAAAAAGAACTCGAATTGATGGGAGATAATTTTTCAAAATTTAAACAGGCAAATTTAAACGATAACGAATTATCTGACGCGTATTTTAATGCCCAGTGTTTTGTTTACCCATCGGAGTATGAAGGCTTCGGGATTCCTATACTTGAAGCATTTGCCAATAATTGCCCGGTTGTGCTAAGTAATGCGAGTTGTTTCCCTGAAATTGCATCAGACGCAGGAGAATATTTTAACCCCTATGATTATCAGGACATGGCCGAAAAAATTTTTAATGTAATAAATAATAATCAATTGAGAAATAATTTAATATTAAAAGGTCTCGAACGTTTAAAAAATTTCAGCTGGGATAAAACAGCCCGCGAAACTCTGGAATGTTATAACAAGGCGTTAAATTCTTAAATTCATGAGTTCATGATAAATTTTTTTATTTTTGAGTCTGTATATTATGTGCATTAATAGCAGGCTCTTTTTTTATGCGCGTGTGTTAGAATTTTTAAAATTTTAATTTCTTACGAAAGGATGAAAAATTCTCATGCTGAATTATACGAACGTCCTTAAAAAAATTGAAAGTACCGGAAATAAATCATGGCTCGTCGGCGACACCGTCAGAATGTTAGAGATGGGCATTCAACCCGATTTAATTACACTTGCAATTGATAATAAAGATTTATATTCCGTTGCGATGGCTTTGGATAGTTCAAACTCTTTTACTGTTGACGCAAGAGGTTCGCACCCGGCGTTACGCGGTGAAATTTCTGGCGTAAAATTTCGTGCTTTCAGTTTGCGCGGCGAAACAATTGAAGATGATTTGGCCTGCCGTGATTTGAGCATCGAAGCTATAGCGATACGTTCTGACGGAGGAATTGTTGATCCTTTCGGCGGCAGGTTTGATATTCGTAACAAAGTTATAAGGCTCACCGGCGATAACGTAGGATTAATAAAAGAAGATCCGTTAAGAATTTTAAGGATGCTGAGATTTGCGGCAGAACTCGAAATGGATATTTTTTGGAAAAGTTCATCAGACGTTCGGAAATTTTTGGAGTCCCATGCCGATACATTAAAAGATATTCCGGCCGAACGTTGGGGACGCGAAATTATAAAAGGCATAAGCCGCAGACCATGCAGATTTATTGAAATGTGTAACGATTATGATTTAATTCCGTTTTTCCTTCAGCCTCTCGAAGATTTAAAAGATGTTCCGGACGGAGCTGGCGGAAATTTATTTGATCACGTCTTAAAAACTCTTTACGCAATCGAAAAAAGAATTGACACTCATAAAATTATGCAGACTCAAGCGTTTATTTTGGCTGGACTTTTCAGCAGGGTCGGAACGGATCAGCTATCAGTGAAAATGAGAAAAAAAACCGCTGACAGAATGGTCGAAGAAATTTTAACGGGCTGGAATATTCCATCGGAAGTTATCGAGGAAGTTTTAGAAATTTCGAGGAGCTACAGAAGATTTTACGAGCCGATGTCAGAAGAATTATTATGTCGTGAAGTCCTTGAATATGATGCGACAGCTGTTGAGATTGCTCTTGAATTTGCTTTGTGTATTGCACAAATTGAAGGCTTCAGACCGGGTTATAAAGAAGCTCTCGAAGAAAATCACTGGAATTTACAACAAGTTTTACGCAGATTCAATGCTGTTACTCTTCAGACTGAAGGCGCAGACAGATATTTAACCGGACGCGAAGTAATGAGCCTCTTAAATATGAAGCCCGGCAAACGTGTAGGAGAATTATTAAACGCTCTGGACATGGCCGTAGGAACTGGGAAAGTTAGCAGCAGAGCAAGGGCAGAGGAATGGCTCAAAGCTCAAATTTAAATTTAAATTCTGACACGATCGCAGCAATTTCTACAAGTTATGGGGCTTCCGGCATCGCAATTATAAGGATGTCGGGTTCTCAAAGTTTGAACATTGCACAAAAAATTTTAAATAGAATAGATCACGAAAATCCCGGAAAATTAATTTTAACGAGTCTGCACGATGAAAATAAAAATATTCTCGATAAAGTTTTAACGGTTTATTTTGCAAGTCCAAAAAGTTATACGGGCGAAGACATGATCGAAATTCATACGCACGGCGGAATTTTAATCGCTCGGATTTGTCTGGAATTATTAATTAAATTTGGTGCACGAATAGCAGAACCCGGAGAATTTACGAAACGCGCATTTTTAAACGGACATATAGATTTATCGCAAGCTGAAGGAGTTCTCGGAATAATTCAATCCAAAAGCATCGAAGCAGTAAAAGCATCTGCCAGAAATTTAACGGGAGAATTGACGCGTGAAATAAATAATATTCATGAAGAAATTTTAAATTTACAGGGAAATATTGAGCTTGAACTTGATTTCCCTGAGGGCGAAAAATTAAATTTTAATTTGGGTGCAGGACTCGAAAATATTAAAAGTAAACTGCAAAATATTTATAACAGATGTTCAGCAGGAAATTTATTAAATTCTGGTGTAAAAATTGTGATCGCAGGCAAACCAAATGCCGGAAAATCTTCATTGATGAACGCATTATTAAATAAAAAACGCGCGATCGTTACGGATATTCCCGGCACAACGCGTGATTTAATCGAGGAAAATTTTAATTTAAACGGCATACCAGTAAATTTAATTGACACTGCCGGCATTCGCGAATCAAATAATATTATTGAAAATGCAGGGATCGAATTAGCGCACGAAGCTTTAAGAAATTGCGATTTATGTTTATGGGTGATAGATTCGACGCAGGATTTTAAGCAGGACGAAATAAATTTAATTGAAAATATTTCAAGCGATTTAAAAATTATTTTTGTTCTGAACAAATCGGATTTAAAACGGGATGCGAATATAAATATAAATATAAATATAAATTTAAATATGCACAAAAAAATTTCAGTTTCGGCCATGACAGGAGACGGGATAAACGATTTAAAAAATTTAATGTCCGAAATTATTACGGGTTCGGCTGTTTTAAATTCTGGTTTAAACGCTTCGGAGCTGCAAATTTTAAAAATAAAATCGTGTTTAAATTTAATTCTTCAAGCAGAAGACGCTTTTAAATCTGAAATAGGATTTGATGTTATAGCAGGCTTATTAAATTCAGTCAGAAATAATTTACTTGAAATTTTAGGAATCGAACGCGACGATGAATTATTAAATTCAATTTTCAGTCGTTTTTGCGTAGGAAAATAAATAAATTTTAGGGGGATAAATATTTTTTAAATCATGAGATTAAACGGCTCTGATATTTTAATAAATTGTTTGCTCGAACAGGACGTAAATACCGTTTTTGGTTATCCTGGAGGAGCAATTTTAAATGTTTATGATGCATTATATAAACGTTCTGATGAGATAAGACATATTTTAACGGCTCATGAACAAGGAGCTTCACACGCTGCGGATGGTTATGCGCGTTCGACCGGTAAAGTCGGCGTATGTTTGGCAACTTCCGGACCGGGCGCAACAAATTTAACGACAGGTATAGCTACGGCTTATATGGATTCTTCGCCGGTAGTTTTCATAACTTGCAACGTAAACAGTAATTTAATTGGCCGTGATTCGTTTCAAGAGGTTGATATTGTCGGCTGTACATTGCCTGTTACAAAATGCAATTACGTGGTTCACGATGTAAATAATTTAGCTGACACTATCCGGGAAGCGTTCGCCGTCGCAAAATCCGGAAGACCCGGCCCGGTGTTAATAGACATTCAAAAAAATGTAACAGCTGCTGAAACGGAATATGAATTTAAAAACGTTTCGGAACATTTTAATTTTGGTAAGCTTGCAAAATTACGCGAGAGAAATCACCCCAGCATTTACTCGCCTGAACCGGATTTAAATTCAATTGATGAACTCGTGAGAATGCTCGAAGAATCCGAACGGCCTTTATTAATTTGCGGCGGAGGAGTTGTGCGCGCGCGAGCTGATCGGGAGTTCAGGGAGCTTGCTTCTAAATTAGATTCGCCCGTAGCAATTACCGTTATGGGTGGCGGAGCATTTCCCGGCAACAGCGATTTAAAAACAGGAATGATCGGCATGCATGGTTCTCAAGCTAGTAATATGGCCTGCGATGCCTGCGATTTATTAGTGGCGGTCGGCTGCAGATTTTCGGATCGAGTTACGTTAAATCCCGACAGTTTTGCTTCACAAGCTAAGATCGTGCAGATTGATATTGACGCTTCGGAAATTGACAAAAATATTAAAAGCGACCTGCACATAATCGGTGACGCGAAAAAAATTTTAAAATTATTGTTGGAACGCATAAAATTTAAAAAAGATAATACGCTCTGGAAAAATTATGTATTCTCGTTCAAAGTTGAAACCGAATATGACGACCCTGAAGATGGACAATTTACGCCGAAAGAAATTTTATCAGCTGCAGCGGATGTCCTGCCAAAACGAACGATCGTAACGACTGATGTAGGTCAGCACCAAATGTGGGCGATACAACATTTTAAATTTTCATATCCCGGCCAGTTAATTACATCTGGAGGATTCGGGACGATGGGTTTCGGTTTAGGCGCAGCGATCGGAGCACAAATCGGAAATCCTGACAGAACAGTTTTACATGTTACAGGTGATGGAAGTTTCAGAATGAACTGCAACGAACTCGCAACGGAACAATATTATAAATTGCCAATAATAACGCTTGTATTTAATAATTCATGTTTGGGAATGGTTCGGCAATGGCAGCATTTAATTTATCATGAAAGATATTCGCAGACTACACTTGATCGCGGTCCGGATTTTGCAAAATTGGCTGAAGCTTATGGACTTCATGGCCGAAAAGTTACGGACGCTGAAGAGTTGCGAAAAATTTTAAAGCAGACTAAAAATACACGTTCGGACGGTAAAGGCTGGGTAATAGACTGCCAAATTAATATTGATGAAATGGTGCGCCCAATGGTTGGCGGAAATAGTCATATAGCAAATTTTATGATTGATTAATTTAGGAGGAATTTAAAAATTATGAACGAAGAAATTAAACGCTATACGATTATTACATCAATGGACAATGAAGCCGGAGTGTTATCGCAGTTAGCTCATTTATTTTCCAGGCGCGGGCATAACATCGAAACTATAGCAGCAGGCTGGACGACTGATCATAAAATTATGCGTTTCACGATTGAAATTTACACGGATGAAGCGAAAGTAAAATTATTATGCAACCAGTTAAGGAAATTAGTGCCGATTCATTCTGTTGAAATTTTGGATCCGCAAAAATCTATAAGGCGCGAGTTAATGCTTGTAAAAGTTCGGGCAGCCGATAAAGCTACGAGAAACGAAATTATTCAGATCGGAAATATTTTCAGGGGTTCGGTTGTAGATATTACGAACGAGAGTTTAACGCTTTTAGTGACTGGCGACGATCAAAAAAATGCAGCATTTGAAACGTTATTAAAAGAATTTGGAATAATCGAACTTGCGAGAACTGGAATTGTTGCGATGGAGCGCGATGGATTATAAAATTTTTATGTTGAATATTGACAGAAAATTTTTTATATGGTAAATTTCCCCGCAATTTAGGAATAAGATAATTTTAAACCGATGACGCGAAGATAAAAATAATTAAGGACATTACAGAGAGTTCGCGGTGATGAGAATCGAACATGACACCAATTATTAAATGGATCGCTGAGGGCGCAGTCAAATGTAAAATTTTTACAAAGTATTCTGCGACGTGGAGGGCTTACGTAATTAGCCGGGAGTATGATGGTACTTCGACGAGTGCACAGGTCAAACTGTGAAGCAAGGTGGCAACGCGGATAAATTATAATTTGAAATATATAAAAATTATTCGTCCTTGATGAGAATTGATTTAAATTAGAAAATTCTGTCGGGGCGATTTTTTTTATTTTTTATGTTCCGGCTGATTAAATCGGAGGATTTTAAAATTATGATAAAAGAAGCCATCGCGAAAATTGTAAGCAAACAAGATTTAAATTATAACGAAGCATACACCGTCATGAATGAAATAATGTCCGGTGAAACATCTCAAGTTCAGAACGCGGCATTTTTATCAGCACTCTCAACAAAAAGCGCAAAAGCTGAAACAATAGACGAAATTTCCGGGTGTGCTGCGGCCATGAGGGAACATGCAACGAAAGTAAAATTTAATTGCGAAGTAATGGAAATTGTTGGGACTGGCGGAGATAATGCTCACAGTTTTAATATTTCGACGACATCCGCATTGGTTGCGGCAGCTGGTGGCGTGAAAATTGCGAAACACGGAAACAGGGCAGCATCATCAAAATGCGGTACAGCTGATTGTCTTGAAGCATTAGGCGTAAACATTGAACAGTCTCCGGAAAAATGCATTGAACTAGTAAATAAAATTGGAATATGTTTTTTCTTCGCTCAAAAATATCACGCTTCGATGAAATATGTCGGATCAATTCGTAAAGAATTAGGATTCAGGACAGTATTTAATATTCTTGGGCCTTTAACGAATCCAGCAAGCCCCCAAATGCAAATTTTAGGAGTGTACGATGAATATTTAATTGAGCCGTTAGCGCAAGTGCTTTCAAATTTGGGAGTTAAACGCGGTATGGTTGTTTATGGAATGGATAAGCTTGATGAAATTTCTATGAGTTCGGCGACAAAAATTTGTGAAATAAAAGACGGCTGGTTTAAAAGTTATGTTATCAGTCCTGAAAATTTTGGTTTTGAGACTTGCAGTAAAAGCGAATTAATTGGCGGAAGTCCTGCTGAAAATGCTGAGATAACTTTATCAATTTTGAACGGTGAAAAATCTGCGAAGCGTAACACTGTTTTATTGAATGCTGGTGCTGCGTTATATATTGGTGGTAAAGCTGAAAATTTTAAATCTGGCGTTAAATTGGCTGGTGAAATTATAGATTCAGGAGAGGCATTAAACACGCTGGATAAATTTATAAAGTTGAGCAAATGAGCAACATAAATATTTTAAATGAGCTGGCGGACTTTGCGAGAATGCGCGTGAACGAGTCATTAAAAAGAATTTCGCTCGATGAAATACGAAATCGGGCGGAGTTAATTTGTGATGAAGATTTTAAATTTGAACGCGCGTTAAAAAAGTCTGGATTAAGTTTTATTTGCGAATGTAAAAAGGCTTCACCATCAAAAGGTTTAATTGATCCTGAATTTAATTATTTGCAGATTGCTAAAGATTACGAGGGAGCTGGGGCTGATTGTATTTCAGTTTTGACGGAACCAAATTTATTTTTGGGTGATGACAAGTATTTATTTGAAATTTCGCAAAATGTAAATATTCCGACTTTAAGAAAAGATTTTGTAATTGATGAGTATATGATTTACGAAGCTAAAATTTTAGGAGCGTCCGGTATTTTGTTAATTTGTGCGATTTTGGACGGTGAAAAATTGAGAGATTATATAAACATCTGCGATAAATTAGGGTTATCTGCATTGGTTGAAGTTCACGATGAAAACGAAATTAAAACGGCCTTAAATTCAGGAGCGCGGATCATAGGCGTAAACAATAGGAATTTAAAAAATTTTAGTGTAGACATGAATAATTTTATAAAGCTGGGCAAATTAATTCCGGAAAATATTTTATTTGTTTCAGAGAGTGGCGTAAAAAATTCTGATGACGTAAAAAAAATTTATGATGCTGGAGCAGACGGGGTTTTAATCGGAGAAATTTTAATGCGTGCTGAAGACAAAAAATTAAAATTATCTGAATTAAAATCTAAATTATGATTATGACGAAAATAAAATTTTGCGGTTTAACTCGTAAAAAAGATATTGAAGCGGTAAATATTTTAAAGCCTGAGTATATTGGTTTTGTATTTGCGAAGTCTAGTAAAAGATTTATCGACCCTGTAAAAGCATTTGAATTAAAAAAAATTTTATCGCCTGAAATTTTATCAGTTGGAATATTTGTTGACGAGAATATAAAAATTATTTCTGAAATTGCGAATAATAATATTATTGATTTGATACAGCTTCACGGAAATGAGAGCGAAAAATATATTTATGAATTGCGAAAATTAATTAATCAAGATAAAAAAATTATAAAGGCGTTCACGATTGATAATAAAAATAAAAATAATATTTTAAATTCAGCTGAGAGCAGTGCGGATTATATTTTAATAGATTCCGGCGCAGGAACTGGGAAATTATTCGACTGGGAAATTTTAAATTTAAATAATATATCTCGTAAATATTTTTTGGCTGGCGGTTTAAATCCTGAAAATGTCGGCCATGCAGTTAAATTATTAAATCCTTATGCGGTTGATGTAAGTTCAGGAATTGAACTCGATGGATTAAAAAATTATGAGAGTATGTATAAATTTATTGAGGCAGTAAGGGGAGAAAAAATTTAAATATCATGACCAATTTAAATGGAAGATTTGGCATTCACGGAGGGCAGTATATTCCAGAAACTTTAATGAATGCAGTAAACGAATTAGAGCGAGCATATAATTTTTATAAGGACGATGAGAATTTTAAATCAGAATTAAATTATTTATTGAACGAATACGCCGGCCGTCCTTCGAGATTGTATTATGCAGAAAAGATGTCTCGTGATTTGGGCGGAGCAAAAATTTATTTAAAGCGTGAGGATTTGAATCACACTGGAGCGCACAAAATTAATAATGTTTTAGGTCAGGCATTACTCGCGAAAAAAATGGGCAAAACTCGTTTAATAGCAGAAACAGGAGCAGGACAGCACGGAGTCGCAACAGCAACGGCAGCAGCTTTAATGAATATGGAATGTGTAATATTTATGGGAGAAGAGGATATTTTCAGACAAAAATTAAATGTATATCGCATGAAATTATTGGGAGCGGAAGTGAAGAGCGTTAAAACTGGAACAGGGACATTAAAGGATGCTGTTTCCGAAGCGATGCGCGAATGGAGTGCTAGATTTGACGACACACATTATTGTTTAGGTTCAGTGATGGGGCCTCATCCGTTTCCCGTAATAGTCCGGGATTTTCAGAGCGTTATTTCACGGGAGATCAAAGAACAAATTTTAAAGCTTGAAAATAAATTACCTGATGTAATAATTGCGTGCGTTGGGGGCGGTTCGAATGCCATCGGTAGTTTTTATAATTTCATAAATGATCCTGAAGTTAAATTAATTGGTTGCGAGGCTGCGGGGCGTGGTGTTGAAACATTTGAGACGGCTGCGACAATTTCGACAGGGAAGCTTGGAATTTTTCACGGAATGAAATCATATTTTTGTCAAAATGAATTTGGGCAAATAGCTCCGGTGTATTCGATTTCTGCGGGGCTTGATTATCCTGGAATTGGTCCGGAACATGCATATTTACATGATATAAAACGGGCTGAATATGTTGCAATTACAGATGAGGAAGCAGTGAAAGCATTTGAATATTTATCGCGCACAGAAGGAATAATCCCGGCGATCGAGTCAGCTCATGCAGTAGCACATGCTATAAAAATAGCTGGAGAAAATAAAAATAAAAATAAAATTATCGTGATAACTATTTCAGGGCGCGGCGATAAAGATTGCGCATCGGTTGCGAGATACAGAGGTGAAAATATAAATGACGATTGATGAAACATTTTCAGGAGCAAATAAAATTTTTATTCCGTTTATAACGTGCGGATATCCTGATATTGATACGACTATAAATAACGTGATCGAATGCGTTAAGAACGGAGCGGAGATAATTGAGTTGGGAATTCCTTTTTCTGATCCTGTAGCTGAAGGTCCTGTGATTCAAAATGCCAGCGTTAAGGCTTTAAAAAATGGAACAACGACAAATAAAATTTTTGAGATGGTTAAAATTTTGCGAGGAAAATATAAAATTGAGATTCCTTTAATATTTATGACGTATGCAAATGTAATATTTTCATATGGAACAGAAAAATTTATGTATGAATGCAATAAAATCGGAATTGACGGGATAATTTTGCCTGATGTTCCGTTTGAGGAGCGTGGAGAATTTTTACCGGCCTGCAAAAAATATAATATTAAATTAATTTCGATGATCGCCCCGAGTTCAGATAACAGAATTATAAAAATTGCTCGTGAAGCTGAAGGATTTATATATTTAGTTTCGAGTTTAGGTGTTACGGGTGTGCGAAATAAAATTAATACTGATCTGGGAAAAATTATAAAAATTATCCGCGAAAATACAAATATTCCGTGTGCTGTAGGTTTTGGAATTTCGACGGCTGAACAGGCTCAAAATATTTCAAAAATTGCAGACGGCGTAATAATAGGCTCGGCGATCATAAAAATTATTGAGCAACACGGCAAAAATTCCCCTGAATATGTCGGAGAATATGTACATGAAATTAAAAACGCGATCACACAAAAATAATTTGAAAATTTAAATTTCCCGTCCAGTTTACACATAAAAAATAATTAAATAAATAAATAAATAAGTATTCTGAACGGGATTTTTTTATAAATATTCGTTTATATTATATTCTGAGTGATGCCATTTTATTTTGCGGGAGCTTTTCGAAAATCTACCACCAGAACAATATTTACATGCAGGGATCGGATTATTCAATTTTTTTAATATTTCATTGCCGTCGGTTTCTTTATAAATATTTATATAATCATCTTTCGTAATTAGAATATTTAAACCGAACTTTTCATTAAAATGGTGCACATGCGCAGCGAATACACATGTATATAATTTTCCGTGACTTAAAGTTATGCATGAATTCGATTCGTAACAATTTGCAAAGCTCTTTTTAATATTTCCGTTCCCATTTAAATCTATTGGACTGACAATAAACGAAGAATCATTAAGCGCACCGTCTGGAGCTGACGACCAAAAAATTTTTATTTTAAATCGTTCGGCCATGTTCTTAATTTTTTCTGTATCGAGTTTAATCGGGTATCTTGAGATCATCAAATTAATATTATTGTCATGGCATCCGCGCCAAAAATTTTCACTCTGTGCCGGCAATAAAATCCCGTTAGTATAAATATATATATCAGTGTTTGGAAAATTATCCCGTGCTATTTTCATTAGATTAATAATTTCAGGGTGTAATAAAGGCTCTCCGCCAAGTAAAAAAATTCTTTTGCAGTCATGTTTAAATAATATTCCCATGCGTTCGATATCCCGTTTAAATTCCTGAACATCAACCAGCTCATTTTTTGCCAATGGTGAGAAATGATTACAGCCAGCGCAATTTAAATTACAATGTTCGGCCAAATGTATTTCAAATTGAATTTTGTCTAATTTCTTTTTAAGCGGAAGCCCAAATAAAAGCCTGAACGAAGCCGAATACTTTTTTATTTTTGCTTTTACTTTAAATTTGATTTTGTTTTTTAATTTCCGTGCTAAATCCTTTAAAAGGACATAATTATATGATGAGATGAGATGAGATGAGATGAGATGAGATGATTTAAGCATATTCATTTTATTTTGTCAACCCCCAAATTTAAATCATAAGCTCGCAGATTTTATCATAAAAAATCCCCCCGATCAAAATTTTTTAACCGAAGGGATAAACGAATTTTCTAAATTAAAATTTAAATTAAAACTTAAATTAAAACTTAATCAAACAATAATGAAATTTTTCTGATCGATGGGTCATGGCTGTCAACAAAATCAAAAGCTTTTTGAGCATCCATAAAATTAAATGTATGCGAAACAGCTCCGTTTAAATTTACTTTATGTTCGTTCACGAGCTTTATTACTTCGGCAAATTTTCTATTTTGCAAACGGCTTCCGCGTATATCTAATTCTTTGGACGTTATCACAAATTGATTAATTTCATCCGGAGCAATGCTGAACCCCATCGTTATAACCCGTGTAGCATTTCCGGCAGCTTTGCACGCGTTCAATAAACTTCCTTTTACGCAGGCTGCATCAATCGTAACAGTTGGACCGTAACCTCCAGTAATTTCTTTTGCGCGGTTCACAATGTCCTCTTCACGGGAATTTATAATATCCGTCGCACCATTCTTTAAAGCTTCTTCCAGTTTTACCTGATCAATATCGGCCATAATAATTTTATGCGGATTAAATAATCTCACGATCCGCAATAAACTGCTGCCCAAAGCTCCTGCGCCAATTATCATTACGTCATCTTCACTTTCGAGTTGAGCACGGCTGCAAGCTTGAACAGCTATTGTTGTAGGTTCGATCATTACGGCATCTTTATATTCGAGAAAATCCGGCAGTAAATAACAATCATCTTCAGGGACGGCCATAAATTCGCGGTAACCTCCATCAATATGAACGCCACGAACTTTTAAATTATGGCAAACATTCGGACGGTGTTTTTTACAGGCATAACATTCACCGCAGGCAGTAACCTGATCAATTATTACGCGGTCTCCGAGTTTTTTATTTTTGACGTTTGGGCCGACCTCAACAATTTCGCCGACGATCTCATGTCCTATAACTCTTGGATATGTAGCAGCGGCGTTAGTTCCGTGATAAATTCCGACATCTGAACCGCAAATCCCGGACGCTTTAATTTTAACGAGCACGTTATTTTCCTGGTCGATCGCAGGTTTTGGCATGTCAATAATTTTTAATTCATTTGGCTTCACGATTTGAACAGCTTTCATAATTTGAATTACACCTCCGAAAATTTTTTAATTTTTTTAACAGGCCATGAAGTTTTTTTTTAATTTACGAATTTCAATGAATCTCAATAATTTAAAACAATTTAAAACTCAATCATATATAACTAAACATAAATTTTAACGCCAAATATAAATTTTTAAATTCCGTACAGCAAATTAACAAGCCATAACGTTACAGGCGGAACATACGTAACTAATAACAAAACTATAAAATTACAAATTAAAAACGGTGTTATTGCTTTTGTCGCCCTCGCAATTGAAATTTTTCCGATCGAACTCGTTATAAATAAACATACTCCAACCGGCGGAGTTGTTAAACCAATTACTAAATTTAAAACGCACATTACTCCGAATTGAATCGGGCTTACTCCGATCGATGTCACAACAGGCAGTAAAACCGGGAATAAAATCGTTAATGCAGCAATCGTCTCCATAAAACATCCAACAAATAATAAAAATATATTTATAATGAGCAATATAATAAATTTATTTCTCGTAATTGACAAAATCCAATTTGCGATCATCGTTGGGATCTGCTCTTTTGTTAATACGTACGCAAATACGTTTGCAAATCCTACAAGCACCATTATTCCAGCTGCTCCGACCATCGAATCACGAATTACTGCGAGTGCCTTCGTTATATTTAATTCACGGTAAATAAAAAATCCTACGAATAACGCATATAACACCGCAATTACAGAAGCTTCCGTTGGCGTAACAATTCCCGTTAAAATTCCAGCCAAAATTATGAACATCATCAATAACGCCCAAAATGCTTCACGTCCGCTCGATAAAATTTCCCGTAATGTCGCGCGCTTTTCATTTTTTGGATAATTGTGCTTCACCGAAATAATATAAGCTACGATCATCATCCCAACGCCCATTAATATCCCCGGAATAACTCCGGCAACAAACATTTTTGAAACTGAAATCCCCGTCAAAGTCCCGGCCATTATCATCGGAACTGAAGGCGGAATAATCGGACCAATACAAGACGAAGCAGCCGTAACAGCTACAGAATAATCTGAATCATAGCCGTCTTTTACCATCGCTGGAATTAAAATCCCTCCAAGCGAAGCAGCATCCGCAGCAGCCGTCCCCGATACTCCGGCGAAAATCATCGAAGCTCCTATATTTGCAAGCCCCAAACCTCCGCGAATATGTCCGATAACTTTATCGCAAAATCTTACTATTTGATACGTTATGCCCCCGGTGTTCATTAAATTTCCAGCTAACATAAAACCAGGTATACATAACAGCGTAAACGAATCTAAACCTGAAAAAAATCTCTGCGCAAATGTTACAAGAGGCATATTTTCAAGCAAAAAATATAAAAGTGACGAAACTCCCAAACAATAAGCAACCGGAACTCCGAAAAATAAAAATATTACGAAGCTCACAAATAATACTGCTACACTCATTTATTCTGCTACCTCCTCAACATCTACATTTCCAAAATTTTCCTCTTCGGAGCTGGCTAATAAAATTTTTGAATCAGTCCCAGACAATAATAAAATTATTCGCATCACATATGAAACAGCCTGCAATATTACGAATAACAAAACTGAAAAATTAATCCATTGCATTGGGAGCTGCATTGCAGTAGATACCATTCTGAAACGCAAAAATACAAATTTTGGAACTGAATAATATGCAAGATATACATCAAAAATTATTAACATCACGCAAATTAATACTTCATAAAATTTTTTAAACCCTTCCGAAAATTTTGACGTTATAATAACAACCCGCGCGTATTCATCTTTTAATGAGACCGCCCCAGCCCCAACCGCAACAGAATATATAAATAAATATCTCGCTGCCTCCTCAGTCCATGACGGAACTACAGGCAAAAATGTACGGCTGAAAACTTGAATCACAACGGCTGCAATATATCCAATCATCCCTATTACTGCAACAAATGAGATTAACCAGTAATAAATTTTAGTTAATATTTTCATGAGTTATAAAATCCTCCTGAACATAAATATAAAAAAATTCCCGGCCATAATTTTTTTACAACCGGGAGAATTTTAATTTTTAAATTTATTCGACAGCTTTAATTTTGTCATATAACGGCCTTAAATATTTATATTCGCCTTCCATTAATTTTTGCATTGCGTCATTTGCTAATTTTGCGAAGGCTGCCTGATCGACATCGTTAATAATTTCCATTCCTTTGGATTTTAAAAACCCTTCCAGCTCGGCCTCGTCCTCTAAAAATAATTTATGTTCATATGCCTGCATTTCTTTTCCGACTTCTAAAACGATTTTTTGCAAATCTGCCGGCAAATTCTGGAAACTCTGTTCAGCCATTGCGAAATATAACCAGGTCCTTAAATGTTCAGTCTTGCATAAATATTTTTGAACTTCGTATAAATTTCCTGATTTAATCATCGCTAACGGGTTCTCCTGGCCTTGAATAGTTCCGCTCTGCAAGCTCGTGAAAACTTCTGCGAATGCCATCGGTGTAGGTTTAGCTCCGAAAGCTTCGAAAGTTGCTACAGTTATCGTTGAAGCTGGTGTACGAATTATTACGCCTTTAATATCGTCCGGGGTTCTAATAGCTTTATTAGCTGTAACATCGCGCGGGCCTCTGACGAAATACGCCAAACATCTAAAGCCTGCACCGTCCATTAACATTAAATTTTCGATTTCTTTACCAATTTCACCGCCCGCAACTTTTTCGACATGGGCATCACTGGTCATCAGATAAGGCACACCTAAAATTCCGAGTTCAGGCACATATGTCATCATTGATTCACCAGTAATTACTACATCGACTCCGCCACCGGTTAAAGCTGATTGGATCGTGTCGATCTCGTTTCCGAGCTGGCTATTTGGATAAATTTTAACTTCAATTTTTCCCTCTGAACGTTTTTCTATTTGTTCTTTAAAAAATAATGAAGCCTTATGCCAGGAATGATTTTCATCAACAATATGAGTAACTGTGATCGTGTAAGGTGCTGCGATTGCGATGCCGGAAAATATTAAAACGAACATCAGGACTAAAGCAGAAAATTTTTTCATAAATAACAAGCCTCCTGAACAAAAAAATTTTTTTAATATTATCAGGACTTTATTTTGTGAAAATTCGTAATAATGCGTGATTTAAATAATATTTATCTCCGCAAGAGCTTTAACATAATCCGCGATATACGTGACATAAATCTTTTTACAACATAAAACGGAAATTCAAACGCAAAATTTTTAAACGGGATTAATTTAAACGCAAAATATAATTTATTTATCTGAATAATTTTCTCGTGAAATAATTTTATTTCTTGATTGCTCATCGTCAGAAAATACGGGAAACATATTCCATACATTGAAGAGCCGTGACCTTTGGCATTAAACGGAAAATTTAAAATTTTGGGATTACTTTTTATTAATTCGTTTTGCTCCTTATCGTGTTCACATTCTGCAGGCCATAAATAAAACTTGCCCCCCCCCCATCTTAGCCCTGAAATCCTCGATAGGCTCAGTCTCAATAAAATGAAAGCCCTCGCCGAGCCTTGCATATAGCTCGTCGCAGAGAGCCTTCTGATGATGATTGAAATAGTTTGAATAAAAT
>CALCEM010000007.1 GCA_937900285.1 uncultured Fretibacterium sp.
TATGCCAATCTTGAGTAAAAAATTTTTTGGTAAGATTATAAATTAATTGAAAATTTCTGTTTATAATAAAAAATAATTTTGGGAGAGGATCTGATTCATGAATGACATTTTTGTTGATCAACTTACGGGATTATTAAATCGTGAAGAGTTCCAGGCGCGTGCAGAAAAAAGAATTAAATCCGGCGAGTTCGGACTTGCTATAACATGGTTCAACGTTGATAATTTTAAAATTTTTAATCGCCGTTTCGGATTTACAAAGGGCAGCACGCTTTTACGGGAAATTGCTGCTATTATGCAGGTTATGTTTCCGCCCGAAAAAACTAATATTATTGCGAGATTTTCAGATGATAATTTTGTCGTGCTGTCTCAATGGTTCGCGCTTGAGGATTCCGTTGAGGCCGTCCAAAATTCTTTATACAGATTGCACCGAAATATTACGCTGAAATTGAGAGCCGGAATATATTTCCCATCGATGGCTGATGATATAGAAACCGCTTGCGACCGCGCAAAATTTGCATGTGACAGCATCCGTAAAAATCACAGCGTCAGTTCTTGTTTATATCGTGAGGACATGACGAGCATTTTAGCATTTAGACAGTATATACTTGACAATTTTGATGAAGCAATAAAACAGTCGCGAATAAAAATTTTATATCAGCCAATTATACGCGTAATGACCGGGAAAATTTGCGAAACCGAAGCCCTAGCTCGCTGGAACGATCCTGAAACTGGATTTATTCCGCCCTCTGAATTTATTCCGACGCTTGAGCAATATAAAGAAATTCATAAGCTGGATATATTTATATTAAACACAATATGCAGAGATTTTAAAATGCGGGTAAAAAATAATTTACCAGTGCTGCCGGTGTCCGTAAATTTATCGCGTTTGGATTTTGAATTATGCGACATATTTTTTGAGACTGAGCAGGCGCTTGAAAAAAATGGAATTTCCCGCAACATGATAAAAATTGAAATAACTGAAAGCGTATACGGCGAAGATATGACAATTTTAAATTTAGGCATGGAAAAATTTAGGGCTGCAGGTTATGAAGTATGGATGGATGATTTTGGGTCGGGATATTCATCGTTAAATGTTTTGAAGGATTATAATTTTGACACGATAAAATTCGACATGAAATTTTTAAGCGGCTTCAACGAAAAATCAGACAAAGCACGATATATTTTAAGCTCAAATTTAAGCATGGCCAAACAAATGGGCGTGCAATCATTAGCGGAAGGTGTCGAGACTCCCGGACAGTTTGAGTATTTAAAATCAATTGGATTTGAAAAAGCTCAAGGTTATTTATTTGGTAAACCTATGGAACTCGATGAAATTTTTAATTCAAACTGCGGAGTTGAAGATTACAGGGACTCGGATTATTACGAAAAATTAAGCAGGCTGGAAATCCCGGCGCAGGCTCTAATGCAAAGATGGGGATATACTGTCGCAGATGTCAGGGCTATAACGCTCCTCGAAATGGATAACGCAGGATTTACGCACATAATTGCAAATAACGAAGCTCACAGACAATGGATCAGCACTTTAAACGAAGATCAAAAACATAAACTCGATGAAACTCTCCCGTTGAGTAACATGAGCAAAGTTTTATATTTTTTCAATAATGGCCGCTGTATTTGTTCGCGCGTGACTCCAGCCGCTGAAAATTTTAGGACAGGTTCCAGAGCATGGCTGATAATAAATAATGATATAACGAGATTTCCAGAACACGACCAAAATTTAAACGGGAAAATTTATGATCTGTTACATGAAATATTTGGCGATAAAATAATAAATCTGGATTAAATAAAAAGGAGTTTGACAAAATAAAATGACCGTATACAATACCTCATCACCTCACCTCACCTCACCGAAGCCGAATTATGCTTTAATTTAATTTTAATAAAAAGTATCGGGGCATCTTCTTGGGAAACCGGGAGGACTGCTCGATGAATTTCGGTTCATTTGAATTTATATTTTTATTTCTTCCGGTTGTCTTAATAGGGTTTTTTCTGACGGCAAAATTTTTTGGAAGTAAATGCGCTCAGATTTATTTAATTTTATTTTCGTTGATATTTTATGCGTTTCAGAAATATTTTTATATTGCGCTTCCTGTTTTGATAATTTCAACACTGATAAATTATTTTACAGCTCGGAGAATTGATTTAACTCAAAAAATTTTTTGGCTGGCAACTGGAATAATTTTTAATATTTTGACGCTCTGTTATTTTAAATATTTCAGTCCTGAGATTATGCCTCTTGGAATTTCATTTTTTACATTTACTCAAACGGCATATTTAATAAACACTTTCAATAATTCCGCTAAAAATTTGGGATTTATAAATTATTTTGAGTTCGTCACGTTTTTCCCTTATATAATTTCCGGCCCGATAGCAGATTTCAGGGAAATGAGCGGACAATTTAATAATTTAAAAATTTTTGTTCCGGATTATGAAAATATTTCATTTGGATTAAATTTATTTGTGTTCGGCCTGTTTAAAAAAATTGTTATAGCTGATAATTTAGCTTTAACAGTTGAAGCAGTATTCTCGAACGCAGATTATTTAACTATGCCGGAAGCATGGGCGGGGGCTTTGGCGTATACGTTTCAGTTATATTTTGATTTTTCGGGATATTCAAACATGGCGATGGGATTGGCTTCAATGTTTAATTTAAAAATCCCGTTGAATTTCGATTCTCCGTATAAATCATTGAGCTTAATAGAATTTTGGCGCAGATGGCACATAACTTTAAGCAAATGGATACGAGATTATATTTATATTCCATTGGGAGGAAGCAGAGCCGGAGAATTTAAGCGCGTAAGAAATTTATTAATTTCAATGTTAATTACTGGAATTTGGCACGGGACTGGATTAAATTTTATATTTTGGGGATTTCTGCACGGAATATTTTTAATAATAAATCATACTTGGCGCAAATTTAATATTATCCTGCCAAAATTTATAAGCTGGTTAATTACGTTTTTCAGCGTGTTAATTTGTTGGATATTTTTCAGAGCTGATAATATTTCAGATGGATTTAAAATTTTAAAATGTATGTTCGATATAAATAAATTTGTAATTCCCGAAACGTTAGGACGTTATATAAAATTTATTCCTGCGTTTAGCATGGCCGTAAGATGGTACGAATTTTTATTTTTATTTATGTTATTTATTATAGTGCCGTTTATGCTGTCGCCCGAAAAATTTTTATTAAGGGTTAAATTAAATTATAAATTTCTGATGTTAATGCTTGTATTGGCTTTGATTTCATTTTATTTTTTCTCACAAGTTTCGGATTTTTTGTATTTTAAATTTTAAATTCAGGCGAGGTGATCTAAATTGACCGCAAAAAAATATGTAAATTCGTTTCTCGTGATAATTTATGCGTTATTCGTGTTCAACGTAATTTTTTATTATTTCAATGTAAGGAATTTTTTAAAGTTGGAAGACGTACACGGAGATTTAAAAAGGTTAGGAAACTATGAAGCTACGAAATCAATTACAAAACCGGTTAAATATAATTTGCATTGTACGGAATTCCGAAATTATTTAAAATCTGACGGTAAAGAAAGTAAAAATTTTGATTTCATAACGATCGGCGATTCATTTTCATTTTCGAATAGTAAAATAAATTGTTACCAGGATTATTTATGCGACAAATATAATTTTAAAATATTAAATATACCTTCCTATGAAAGATTATCTCCTATGCAAACGTTTTACACTCTCGAGAGCGCAGGAATATTTAAAAATTTGCACGCAGAATATTTAATTCTCGAATCCGTTGAACGTTCCTGTCAAGGCAGATTTGGAAAGGGTGATATAAATTTCAGTCCGGATACTTATGAGAATATTTTTAAATTTTATACTGAACCTGAAGCCGATAAAATGAATAATTTTAAAGGAATTTTCCCGACTACAATGTATAAAACTAATTTTAGGTTGATCTGGCATAATATTTACAGGAAGTTTTATAAAAATAGAATGAGTCCTGAAGTTTATTTTACTGAACTCGATAATAATTTTTTCACAAATCCTAATCAGGAAAATATTTTATATTATTATTATGAAGATTTGATTTACTTAAAAAATCCATTTGATGCAGAAAAAATAAATATTACGCTCAACAATTTGGCAAATAAATTAAACTCTTACGATATGAAATTAATATTTATGCCGTGTTCTGATAAATTCGGACTGTATTACGAGCACATTAAAAATAATTCGACTCCCGAAAATCCTTTTTTTGATGAAATGGAATTATTGAACAAAAATTATATTTATATTAATACCAGAAAAATTTTAAGGAAATTGGTTGAAGCCGGAGAAAAAGATATTTATTGGGCTGACGACACTCACTGGAGCTGGAAAGGTCAACAGGCAGCGGGCGATGTAATTGCGGAATATCTGAAATAAAATTTTTTACCGCAAAATTAAAATTAAATTAAATTAAATAAAATATTCCCGGAGTAAATTTTCATCCGGGGATTTTTACTTAAAATGCTTACATGTGTTAAAATAAACAAAATTTAAATTTAAAATTTGGGGGTTGACAAAATAAAATGAGTATGCTTAAATCACCTCATCTCATCTCATCTCATCTCATCTCATCCGTTAATTATGTCTTTTTAGAAATGAAATTTTCTGCGGAGGTATTATGATGCTGAAGCAGATTATAAAAACTATTTTACCGGCCGGAACTTGGGAAAAACTTAAGGAGCGTAAAAATAATTTTGTAATTTCTCAGGTTTGCAGGTTGGCTCCGGGTTTTATTTTTCTGGACGGATGGGACAAACGAAAAAAATATATTGTTGAGCAGTCAGAATATTTTTCACAGGCAAATCAGGACCATTTTCTCGATAATTTTATTTTTGACAGGAAACAAAACGGTTTTTTTTTAGACATCGGCGGAAATGCCCCAATTAAAATTAATAACACTTATTTTTTTGAAAAGTATCGCAACTGGAACGGACTGGCTTTCGAACCAATGTCGGAATTAAATTCAAAATGGAAATTGTCGCGCAAAACCGAATGTTTACAGGTAGCACTTGGCGATGAAAATTCACAAGTTGAGTTTTGTCAGTATGAAAATGATTATATGTCCGGCTTTTCTGATGATGTTGATTACAACGGGAAAATTAAGAAAACTTATAAAGTTCAAGTAAAAAAATTATCTGATGTTCTAGCCGAACGCAAAATTTTTCACGTTGATTTTATGTCGCTGGATGTTGAATTCCCGGACTAAATTAAAATTTTTAAATCCGGGAGCTTTTTTATTTTTGTTTACGCATTCCTAAAATATTTAATAGCGCTCTCAAAAAATTTAACGTCAAAATTTCCAGTTATATTTTTATATAAACTTTCGCCAACCCTCTCAACATGTCCCATTCTTCCCAAAATTCTCCCGTCAGGTGATGTAATGCACTCTACTGCAGCAAGCGAGCCACTCGGATTAAATTCAGTTTCCATTGACGGAACATTTTTAAAATTTACGTATTGCGCGGCGATCTGATTATTTTGGGCGAGGTCGTTTAAAATTTTTTCGTCACATGTAAATCTGCCTTCACCGTGCGAAATTGCTACGTTATACACGTCATTTAAATTTGTGTGCGACAACCAAACGGAATTATTTGAAATTATTTTTACACGGACTATTTTTGATTGATGTCGGGCAATTTTATTAAACGTCAAATTTACAACGGGTTCTCCAATTTTCCCGAACGGCAGTAACCCAGTTTTTACGAGCGCTTGAAATCCGTTGCATATTCCGCAGATTAAGCCAGCTCGATTTAATAAATTTTCTACAGCACTTTTTACGATTGGACTGCGCAAAAATATCGCTATAAATTTCCCAGACCCGTCCGGCTCATCACCGTTTGAAAATCCTCCGGGTAAAATCAGGGCTTGAGAATTTTTCAATTTTTCAGCGAACTTTTCAGCAGAATATTTCATCTCATCAGCCGTTAAACTTCGGATCACAAATATTTCAGATTTTCCGCCGGCCTTTTCAATTTCCCGCGCTGTTTCGTATTCGCAATTTGTTCCGGCAAAAACCGGGATTAAAAATTTTGGGGAGTTCACTGCTTTAAAATTATATTTTGCAGTTTGAATATTTTTATTTTGCGCGACATTAATATTTTTAATTTGTTCAGCTTCGGTTTTAACTGGGAAAATTTTATTTAACGGAGCCTCATAAATATTTTTTAATTCGCTTAAATTATATTTTTCGCCGTTTAAAATTATTTCTGGTGTTTCGATCACATGGCCGATAACCGGATAATTATAATTATAATTTATTTCTGCATCGTCTGATATTTCGGCTATAAAACTGCAATTGAAATTTAAATTTATATTATTATTAATACTTTCAAATCCCGGAGCAAATTCAAACCCCAAATTATTACCGATACACATTTTAAAAATCATCGCTGGAATTCCGCCGAATGTCGGGACTGCACACGAAATTATTTTTTTATGCTCGATTAAATTCTGAACGTCATTTAAAATTTTTATTAGTGAGCTTGTTTCAGGCAGATTTAAATTATTTTTTTCGTCAAATTCAGGCCGAATTAATATCACTCGCGAATTAATATTTTTAAATTCCGGCGAAATTATATTTTTAACATTCGCAACACTTACCGCAAAAGCTATTAAAGTCGGAGGAACGTCCAAAATTTTATTTTCATGCGTCCTAAATGTCCCGCTCATTGAATCTTTTCCGCCAATCGCAGCAATATTTAAATTTATTTGTGCGCTCAATGCTCCGAGCAATGCACTGAACGGAATCCCCCAGCGTTCCGGGTCTTTATCGGGCCTGCCAAAATATTCCTGTAAAGTCAGCCAAATATTTTTTAAATTCCCACCGGCCGAAATTATTTTAAAAACAGATTCCAGCACCGAAAAATATCCGCCGTCAAATGCAGAATTTTCAAATTTAAACGGATCATACCCGAATGACATTAAAGAAGCTGTATCACTTCCGCTAATTTTTGCGGCCATGACTTGAACCGGAGTTAATTGAAATTTTCCGCCGAACGGCATTAAAACAGAATTTCCGCCGACAGTTGAATCAAATCTCTCGGACAATCCGCGATGTGAACAGACATTTAAATTATTTAATATTTCGCGCAAATTTAAATTTTTTTCTGGTGAATTAATATTTTTATTTTTACACGAATTAACTTTAATATTTATGTGACGTTCTGCACCGTTAGAGTTTATGAAATCACGAGATAAATTTAAAATTTCATTTCCGCGCCAAAACATTTTCATACGGCCGGAATTATTTACGCGCGCTATTACTGTAGCTTCAACGTCTTCGGATTGAGTTAACAATTTAATTTTATCGAGATCATTTTTATTTATAACGATGGCCATGCGCTCTTGGGATTCACTTACAGCGATCTCCGTCCCATCCAGACCAGAATATTTTAACGGAACTTCATCGAGATTTATTTCAAGTCCGTCCGCTAATTCTCCAACCGCTACACTAACGCCCCCCGCTCCGAAATCGTTACAACGTTTGATTAATTTTGTAAATTCCAGGTTTTTAAATAATCTCTGTAATTTTCTTTCTTCTGGTGCATTTCCCTTTTGAACTTCCGCGCCGCATGTATTAATAGATTTTTCGTTGTGAGCAACTGAAGAACCTGTAGCACCTCCGTAGCCATCCCTGCCAGTTCTGCCACCCAATAATAAAATTAAATCTCCGTCCTCTGGTTTTTCGCGAATAATATTTTTTTCTGGTACAGCAGCTATCACCGCACCAACTTCCAAACGTTTAGCCTTAAAATTTTCGTGATAAATTTCATCAACGAGTCCCGTCGGTATTCCTATTTGATTCCCGTATGAACTATAACCGGCAACAGCTTTTGTAATAATTTCGCGTTGAGATAATTTGCCGGGCATTGTTTGCGAAAAGGGATCGCCAGCTCCTGTAATTCTCATCGCCTGATAAACGTAAGCTCTTCCCGATAAAGGGTCGCGAATTGCTCCGCCTATACAAGTAGCAGCACCTCCAAACGGTTCAATTTCTGTCGGGTGGTTGTGCGTTTCGTTCTTAAATAATAATAACCAGTCTTCGCCATCAATTTTAATTTTGACGGTACATGCGTTATTTTCATCTGAAATTACCCGGCCAGGATATTTAATAAATTTTGCGCCGATCGTAGCGATGTCCATTAAATTGACTGGTTTATTATCTGGATAATTTAATTTTTCGCGAAGTTTTAAATAATTTTCGTAAGCATTTTTAATTTTTTCGTCATGAAATTCTATATTTTCAATTTTCGTTAAAAAAGTTGTATGCCTGCAATGATCGGACCAATATGTGTCGACTACTTTTAATTCTGTTAAAGTTGGTGCGCGGTTTTCTGAATTAAAATATTTTTGGCAACATTTCAAATCTTCCAAGCTCATGGCCAGATTATATTTTGAAATTATATTATTTAATTCGTTATCGTCAGCGCTGTTCAAGTCGTTTAAAATTTTTACGTTTTCGGGTTCAGGGTAATTTTCTGAGAGCGTCATAAATTTTTTTAAATCGGCTTCGCGTGCTTCGACTGGATTAATTAATAATTTTTTTGCAAGTTCAAAATTTCCAGCGCCGTAAAATAAATAAATTTTTGCAGTTTTTACTATTGCATTTTCACCGGATAAAAGCATTATACATTTTTGAGCCGCGTCAGCTCTCTGGTCGTATTGTCCCGGTAAAAATTCGACTGGTAAAATTTTGTCGTAATCATTTGGCAGATCATTAAAAATTAAATCTGCTTGAGGATCGGCGAAAATTAAAAATTTACATTCGTTAAAAATTTCTTCGCTCAAGCCTTCGACATCATAGCGGTTAAAAATTCTTACTCGATTAAAATTTAATTCCTCGTTAAATTTATTGGCTTCGGTTAAGTCTTTTCGTTCGGTGTAAATTCTGTAGACTGAAATTTTAAATCCCTCCGGAATAAAAAAAATTACGAGCCGGAATTATAAAAAACATCCCAGCCCGTAAATTATAAATTAAATTATTTTAAGCTGTTTCGATTTTTGTAACGTTGTAACCTGCTTCGTCAATTGCTGTTTTAAAAACTTCGTCCGAAATTTCTCCGGAATATTCAACGACTGCATTATTTTTTTCAAGACTTACATTTACTTTATTCACGCCTGAAATATTTTCCAGAGCTTCCGTTACATGTTTGACGCAGTTTTGACAGCCCATGCCCTCAATTAAAATTAATTTTTTCATGAATTATTTGCTCTTTTCTGGTGCGTAAACTTTTATGTAATATATCGCAAAAAATAAAACCGCTACTCCGATGCCGATTCCATAAGAAATATTTCGAGGTATCATCCTGTAAATTTCTGGAATATCAATTTTTGTAAGGTTCATTATTCCTCTGATTACTGCCGGATAACATTCATTAGCAATGCAGAAATATGTAACACTGACAGCGCTCATAAACGTGGCAGGAATAGCCGCAATAAATCCGCGTCCTGCACTAACATTGCGACATAAATATACAGCTCCAGCCCATAACGCTATCATTGCTAAAGTTTGATTCGACCAGGAGAAATAACGCCAAACAATTCCGTAATCTAAAAATGAAATTGCATAACCTGCAGCCAATAACGGAAGAGCTAATATTAAACGCGGAGCAAATCCTTTTTGATCGATCTTGAACCAGTCCGCTAAAGTTAAACGCGCACTCCTGAAAGCTGTATCACCTGAAGTTATCGGACATGCTACAACGCCAAGCAATGCCAAAATACTCCCGACAGGCCCTAATAATCCAACTGAAATTTGATAAACAGATGTTGAATTTCCTCCGCCTGCCGCTAATAATCCAGCCGTTGAAAATCCTTCAGCTCCGCCGTGTGTAGTGTTGTAAAAAGCTATTCCAGCAGATGCCCAAATTAATGCAATAATTCCTTCCGCAACCATCGCGCCATAAAATACAAATTGTCCTTGACGTTCAGAGGTTAAGCATCTCGCAATCATTGGAGACTGTGTCGCGTGAAATCCTGAAATTGCTCCGCATGCTACTGTGATAAACATTAACGGCCATATGGGCATACTAGCAGCTTCCTTGTGCATGTTGTAAAGTCCTTCCCATAATTCGATCATCGGCTTCGTTCCCTGAATATGATTGTAAACTGTTACGCCTGCAATACCAGATCGGAAGAGC
>CALCEM010000008.1 GCA_937900285.1 uncultured Fretibacterium sp.
CCTAAATCTGTTGAAATCGTACTTGTTGCAAAGCCTGCATCTTCAAGAATTTTTGTTGCCTTCTCCGCGTTATCCTGTTTCAAGTCCGCAAGTACAATATGTTTCCCTGCTCCTACTCTGCGTGCTATGGCCTGACCTATTGAGCCAGTGCCAAGAAGCACAACGACATCTTTATTATTCATAAATTATTCCTCCTCCGTTAATCGTTAATCTTATAATTTTCCAATTGATTCTTGAGCCAATTTTTTACAGCCACTCTTGACCGAGTGCAGAAAGGACAAATTATTTTCACGGCTTCTTTTGCCCCATCAATGTGTCGTAAATTTTCCGTCCATCATCTGCTTCACTTTAAATTAAAATGCGTGCTGTTTTGTGTGAGCAACATACGGTGCTTCAAGTGTCGCAATCTCGTCTTCGTTCAACTTAATATCAACTGCTGAGGCTGCTTCTTCAACATGTTTAACGCTGGTAGTTCCAACGATAGGCGAGCAGATGAACGGCTTGCTTAACATCCATGCTAAAGCCTCCTGAGCCATTGAACGCCCGTTTTCTTTTGCAACTTTTTCGAGATTGTCTATTACTGCTTTGTCCTGCTCTGCTGTCTTCTCAGTCCAAACCATAGGCGAGACTCCGTCAATTTTTGTTCTCGCTGTCTGAGTTCCCCAAGAATGAGCGCACCTTCCGCCGGCAAGAGGACTCCACGGATTTACGCCAACTTTTCTATCAAGACATAACGGCATCATTTCGTGTTCTTCTTCGCGATAAATTAAATTATATTGGTTCTGCATGGTTATGAATTTAGTCCAGCCGTGACGTTCCGCAATGTTCTGCAACCTCTCGAACTGCCATGCGTCCATTGTGCAAGCTCCGATATATCTAGCTTTGCCGGACTTCACTACATCATGCAGAGCTTCCATAATTTCTTCCATTGGTGTGAAAGCGTCAAGCCTGTGAATCTGGTACAGGTCAACGTAATCAAGTCCAAGTCTTTCGAGGCTGTGATTTATTTCGGCCATGATGTTTTTGCGCGATAATCCTGCGCCGTTGGGTTTTCCTGCTCTCATCTCAAAGTTTACTTTTGTCGCAACAACTATTTCATCACGATTGAGTCCGAACTCGCGAATTAATTTGCCGGTAATTGTTTCGCTGCTACCGAGCTGATATACATTTGCAGTGTCGAAAAAGTTAATGCCTAGTTCGATTGCTTTGCGGAAAATCGGTTTTGCGTCTTCAAATTCCATTGCCCAAGGGAACACGCCATTTTCTGAACCGGACTTGCCGAAGCTCATCATTCCCAAACATATGCGCGAAACATCTACGCCACTGTTACCAAGTTTTACATACTTCATAAAATTATCACTCCTTGCGAAGGTTATTTTCAAAACGCGTGCAGTTTATTCTCTGGTGATACAATAATCAAATATAAATACTAGATTATTAATAAAAATTTTTTACTACAGGGAAGAGAATGAACACAAAGCAAATTGATTACGTGCTTGAAATAGCAAAGACAAAAAACTTCAACAGAGCCGCAGAAAATTTATTTATCTCTCAGCCTGCATTGAGTTATCAAATTAAACTCGTTGAAAATGAAATCGGCTTCTTAATTTTTGAGCGTTCTGTCAGAGGAACACTATTGACTCCGGCAGGCGAGCAATTTTGCACAACACTGCGAAATATACGCGGTGAGTTAAAACTGGCTGTTGAGCAGGGACAAAATTTAAGCTCGCGTTATAAGTCAAATATTTCAATCGGTCTTCCAATGAGGTCAGCTATATATTTTTTGTCTGAAGCGATCGTAAAATTTGAAACCGAACATGACGGAATATCCGTTACACCGCATTTTTTGCCGCTGTCTGACCCGTCATCATTCCTTAAGGGTGAAGAAGATATATTATTCTCAATGGAAGTTGACGTAAAAAGAATATCCGACATAAAGATTCATAAACTTTTTGAAAGCAAAATTTATCTTATTACAGAAAAATCGGACACGTTAGCACAGAAAAAAATCATCGAGCTTGAAGACCTTAAGGGCAGAACGTTAATGGTCGGAGGAGGTTCGCCACCGGAACTCCGTTTAGTGCAACAAAGAGTGATTGAAACGCTGAATATTCCCTACTTCAACAGCAATGATTACGAAACAACATTAACGAACGTTGCGGCTCATAAAGGCGTATGTCTTGCTCCCGGTTTTCTCAATAATCATTACGACGAATTTGCCTGGACTCCGTTTAACTGCCCGGAAACTATATCATGCGTACTATGCACACACGCAAGCGAACAAAATAAAAATGTTTATGCTCTTGTGAAACTGCTACAAAAAACTTATATCGAACACTCAGATTTCGCTGTATAAACTCAAATTATACGCAAGCTCCATAACAAGACACAGAACGCTTTGATACTCGGCACTCAGGTTATGTAAAAGAAGCGTCAAGAAATCCGATCGGTTAACGCTTGATAAATTTCTTTGCTTTGGGGTCGCGCTTGATAAATTCTTCGTAATCGTCAGCCTCGATTATTAAATTTCCGCCATCTGCTACCCTGTTTCCTCCTATACTTAGTGAAGCCTTGAACGAATTGCAAGCCCTGCCCGTAACCTTGAATGACGGAATTAAAAGCGTTTAAATAATTTTGATTATAAGCATTAGCAGTATTTTGAGATAAATTATTGATTCTCTTTTGAGTAATTGAACTTTAAATTAGCTGTAATCATAAGTTGCGCTGAGAGATAAGAAATAATAATTTTTGTTCTTATAAGTCATTTTCCAGCTGTCACTTAAATATCCGCTAAGAAAATCATATTCTTCCGCTGAATGAATAGAAGCGGGGTGACAGTTAAAAGAATCGCATATGACGTTATAAGGTTGAGCGTATTATTATTGAGCCTTTGTTGCCCCTCTGTTATCGGCAATTACGAAAGTAGTTAAATCGTTGATAATTGTAACATTTTCTATGCCGACATAATCGCTAATATTTTCCTTTGCGTGATTGTTGTAAAATTCTTCTCGCAGTTCTGAAATTGTTTTTTGCGTGGTTCAATTAAATCTCCTCTACTGTTATTTGGATTGAAATGTCATCAACGAGTCCCAAAACGCTTAAAAAAGGAGCGTACGACCATTGGTAAACTGAATTATACGATTCACTGATAACAATTCCGACACGCGAATTCCCTGCGTAAAGTCTTACACTGCCTTTTATTACTTTTATTTCTACCTTTTGTTTAGGCGGAAAATAATATTGTTTGCCTCCTGCTTCGTAATATTTCGGGCTGTCCGTATTATTTTTGAACGTTGGCATTTGTTACACCTCCATAAAATATTATTGTGTTATACTTACAAAAAATTAAAGGAGAAAAATAAAATGAATACTGCTTTATTACAAATTAGAATCGACGAAGATTTAAAAAAAGAGGCTTCAAACCTGTTCGAACAACTTGGCCTTGATATTTCTTCAGCTGTCAGAATGTTTTTAAAACGCGCTGTCCTTGAGAGTGGCATACCATTTAACATAAACATTCCTAAAACTCGTTACAAAGCTGAACGCGGTTATAAAGCTTTACTCGAATTAGGGAAAATATCAGAATTAAACGGTAATTCAAATATGACACTCGATGAAATCAATGCCGAAATAAAACAAGCTAGAAAAGAGGCTGAACAAAAATTTTAATTTTCTCTGAATATTTTGCCGTCCTTGACACTAATATTATAGTATCAGCAATGTTGAACCCTCAATCCGTACCCGGTAAAGTTGTGCAAGAATCACTGCACGGAAGTATTGTTCCCATCGTAAATGAAAATATATTATGGGAATATGACAACGTACTTTATAGACCAAAATTTAAATTTAATCCTGACTCAGTTAAAATACTTCTTGATGACCTGCAAAAGCGCGCAATATTCTCAAAAGAAGCGGAAATCAACGATATTTTATCCGATCCAAATGACACTGTGTTTTTTGCCGTCCTTAGCGAAATAAGAAAATATAAACCGGCTTATTCTTTTATTCCTACGTCTTTTACTTCATCGTGCGTAAACCAGTCGTTAACCTGATATAAATCCCGCCCCGTGAAAATATATTCCGCTTGATATTTTATTATATTCCGGATTTTTTTCTTTAACGAAAGAATGAGCTGTTTTAAACATATAATTAATTTCTGGTAGATTTAAGCCGAAAAATTTATTAACAGCTGAAATACCTTGATAATAACATCTAACACGCCATTATATAAATTATCCAGCCTTTTAACTTCACAACGTCAAAAAACGTTGCTTCATTCTTTTTTAACACGGTGAATGTTATAAATAATGCTTTTAAGGCAGTGAAAAATTTTTATGTTAATTAAAACAAAAACGCTCACAAATGAGTATATTGTGTAATTCTGGACGTTTTAAAAGTTCTGTAAAAATAGGGCATTTCTGGATAATATTAAAAAGTGAGTTGGAAAATTATAAACTTCAAAAGCCAGTATGTGAATAAAAATTATTTTGACGCGAAATTTGATGCTGTTAATAATAAGATTGACGGCGTAATTTATCAGGTTAAATCTAAAAACATGCAGTTAAAGCTTGAATTAACGTAGCAAATGAACGACCAGGAAAAAAGATTAACGCAACAAATGACGCAACTTGAACATAGAATCGTAAATCTTGATTCGAGTATGAATAATTTAACGCATTGGAATTACTGAAAGGGCTTTAAACGAATTACAATAAAGACGAACAAATTAAAAACAGCTCACATATTTCAAAAAACGCAGAATTAAAAAGAAATGCCGGTGTGTATAAAAGCTGGGATTTAAATTAATAAATTAAGCTATAATTAAACACAAATTATATATTTTCAGGGAGGTAATTATTTTATGTGGCTGGTCTTAGTATTCGTAACTCTGGTATTTGGTATACTCGCTGGGCTTTATGCTTGGACGGTCTTTCAAAAATTAGCAGAGAGCAAGATCGATAATCCAAGAGTTGCAGAACTTTCAGACATAATTCACAAAGGAGCTATGGCATTTTTAAAGAAGGAATATACATGGCTCGTCCCGTTCGTCGGAGTAGTAGCGATTTTATTGGCTATATCATTGGGAATCGGTCAGGCGTTCGCGTTTGTTTTGGGAGCTTTGTGCAGTGCTACGGCCGGATGGTTCGGAATGTATGTAGCAACCCAAGCTAACGGCAGAACAACTTACGCCGCTTCAGATAATTCAACTGGAAACGCGGCAGGTAACGCATTAGAGGCTGCATTTTCCGGCGGAAGCATTGTCGGAATGGTCGTCGTTGGTTTAGGATTAATCGGACTTGCTATAGCGTATTTATTTTTAAATGATGTTTCGAGTTTAACAGCTTTCGGAATGGGAGCAAGCTCGATCGCATTATTTGCACGTGTAGGCGGAGGAATTTACACGAAGGCCGCAGACGTTGGGGCGGATTTAGTCGGAAAAGTTGAAGCCGGAATCCCGGAAGATGATCCGAGAAACCCTGCTGTTATAGCTGATAACGTTGGCGATAACGTCGGAGATATTGCCGGAATGGGAGCGGATTTATTTGAGAGTTATGTAAATTCGATTTTGGCGGCGATGGCCATCGGAGCTGTTTACACGTTTACGCCAGGTGTAGCAAATTCAGAGCTTGGATTATGGGGAATAGGCTTCCCGTTATTTTTATCGGCATGGGGTATTTTTGCTTCGATAATTGGCTGTATGATGATTTCGAGGAAAGCGCCATTTTCGGACACGGTTATTTCAATTGCGAAAAAATTTCCGGGAATGAATCCCGTTATAGAACGCATTGATGAGGGTGATGCGGCATTTGCTTTGAGAACTGGTACATTTGTCGCAGGCGGTTTAATGATAGCCGGAACATTTGTATTAAGTATATTATTTTTCTTTTCAAATTCGTTTAATGTATTTTTAGCAGTCACGTCGGGAGTTTTGGCCGGAATTTTAATCGGAATCATGACGGAAGTATATACATCAGGCGATTATAAATTTGTTCAGGATGTCGCGGCAAGTTCAGAAACTGGATCTTCAACGGTAATTTTATCTGGTATATCGCTCGGAATGTTATCGACTGGAATCCCGGTATTATTAATTTGTATTTCGACGTTGATAAGCTATTATTTGGCCGGAATGTTCGGCGTTGCTGTTGCTGCGGTTGGAATGCTTTCAATTACCGGAATTTCCTTGAGCGTTGATGCATATGGACCTATAGCGGATAATGCTGGCGGAATTGCGGAAATGAGTGAACTTCCCGAAGGTGTCAGAAAAATTACAGATCATCTTGACGCAATCGGAAATACAACGGCTGCAATGGGTAAAGGTTTAGCAATTGGATCGGCTGCATTGACTGCGCTTGCTTTGTTCGTAGCGTATTCGCAGGCTGCAAAAATTGACAAAATCGACATTATGAACCCTTACGTAATTGTAGGTTTATTAATTGGTGGAATGCTTCCGTTTATATTCTGTTCGTTATCGATTGATGCTGTGAGCAAGGCGGCCAACTCAATGATCGAAGAAGTCCGCAGGCAGTTCCATGAGATCGCTGGCATAATGGAAGGAACAGGCAAACCAGAATATGAACGTTGTGTAGAAATTTCGACGCATGCTGCATTAACTCAAATGATCGTACCCGGTGTAATGGCCATAGTAGTTCCTGTTTTAGTAGGATTTATTCTCGGTAAAGAGGCGCTCGGCGGATTATTGGGCGGTTCGATTGTAACGGGAGTAATGATGGCGTTATTTATGTCGAATTCCGGCGGAGCTTGGGACAATGCAAAAAAATATATTGAAGAGGGACATTTTAACGGAAAAGGTTCACCGAACCACGCAGCTGCAGTAATTGGTGATACAGTAGGAGACCCGTTTAAAGATACAGCCGGACCGAGCTTGAATATATTAATTAAATTAATGACGGTTGTTGCGTTAGTATTAGCGCCGTTATTTTAAGATTTAAGATTTAAATATTAAATATAAAAATTCTGGAATTATTGAGCGGGAGAAGTGAATTTTTAAATTCTCCCGTTTTTGTTTGTTTTTGGTATTGTAGAATTTATAGTCCTTTCAACTTTTTAACGAAATTAAATCCTTTAGTATTTCTAGCAAAACGCAACACATTCAGAGAAAATTTTAACAGTCTGTAACTGAAATTATTTAAACACCAGCCCCCAAACCTGATAATAAACCACATCAAGTTACGTAAATATGTTTTTTGTGGACCATCTGTGTTGTCAAAACATTCGTATACGTTCAAATATTTGCATTTAATTTTATTTTTTATGAACCATACTTGAAAAACAACTTCACTCAAACGCCCGTTTATTCTTAATTCTCTTTTGGGATTTTTTTCATCAAATGCAGACATTACTTTAAAGAGCCATTCACAACATTTCACAAAATCATCATACTTCATGATGAACATATTGAAACTGGCATATTTATTTTTGTTAAAAAATTTTTCGAATGTTGCGCAATAATCCGGAGTTTTATCGTAAATCGCATCTTTTAAAAATTTATACCAGCTTGGCCATTGATAGGAAATAGAACAAGGCAAGTCTACAGGAGAATTTATAATTGCATAATCTTTTTTTAGTATATTCATTACTTTTTCAGGATCAATTTTATAATTTTTTATATAGTTCTCTGTTTTTATAATTCTTGTAGCAAAAAACTCTTTTTCATCAAACGCAAAAAATCTCCTGTAATGATACAAACCAATATATTTTAAATTCGGATAAAGTTTTTTAATATTTTTCCAAGCCCAATACATGGCCGTTAATTCGCAGTAATAATTATTTTGATCGCTAATGTTATCGCATTCTTCACCGTTCACATCACAATCAGTCTGCATATCCAAATTTAAATCAGATAATTTTTTTCCGACGTGAATAGGCAAAAATATATTTTCGTCATTATTCGGCATAGTATACGGCTTATGATAACAAATTAAAATCTTTAACTCATCATTCGAGCTTCCTGCTTCCTGCTTCCTGCTTCCTGCTTCCTGCTTCCTGCTTCCTATTTTATTATTGTCCTTATCACAAATTTCCAAAATTTTCAACCGCCTTTAAAATTATTTTATAAAATCTTTTCTCATTGGCGTAAAAATATCAAGTAATACACCTTTTTCAAGACAAATAGTCCCGTGTTTCTGGTCAGCTTCAAAAGTTAATGAATCTCCTTCAGAAACAATAACTTCTTCACCGTCAACGTTAAATTTAAATTTTCCGCTCAAAATTACCGTGCACTGAATATGAGGATGTGAATGAATTTCCCCGATGCTTCCAGTTTCAAAACTTACTTCAACCGGCATCAAATTTTCGGAATATGACAAAATCCTCCGAGAAACTCCGCCGCCCAAATTTTGAACACTTGAATTATTGCGCGTAACGTTTAAACTCAAAATAAATCCTCCTGTTTAAATTAAGACTTCGAATTATTATATTATTTTTCGTTGAATAACGTATGAAAATTATTTAATAAATACTGTTCGAGAATTTTGTATTTTTTTGTCGCGTGAAAATATAATTTTATTGTCTTGCCTCGTGAAAAATATTTCAATACAATTTTATTCATTTTGCAATTTGTATATTGTCCGCCTTCATAGCAGTTTCTCGGAGAAATATGGCCGTAACCGTTATTAAATCTCTTATATAAATTTTTAGTTTCGCCTATATAAATTATTTTTTTGTCTACTACCCACAAATATACACCCGAATCTTTTGGACAATTTACGGAGAATTTACAAAAATGCCCGCTGCCGTATTTATTCAGCGGTAAATTCTTTTTATTTAAATATAATTTTTGAGGTGAATAGATCATTATTTTTCCATCTTTATTAAATTTGGGGATTAAATACTGAACGAAAGTAAATAAAATTTTAAAACGCTCACGCAAATATTTCCCATGAGGCAAAATCAACCGGAACAAAATTTTATTACGCAAAGAAATTAAATTTATTTTTTTTACTCGCATTACTTACAGAACCAAAATATTCAACTCGACAACACCAAACATAAAAAAATGGAGCGGAAGACGGGATTTGAACCCGCGACCCCAACCTTGGCAAGGTTGTGCTCTACCCCTGAGCTACTTCCGCATTGTTCGCTAACTTAATCATGGTGGCGGGACCCAGAATTGAACCGGGGACACATGGATTTTCAGTCCATTGCTCTACCAACTGAGCTATCCCGCCTCGCGTTATCTTGATCTAAAATGGCGGGGCCGACGAGACTTGAACTCGCGACCTTCGGCGTGACAGGCCGACACTCTAACCAACTGAGCTACGACCCCATTTTTTCAAAATCCTGGTGGGCGAAACAGGGTTCGAACCTGTGACCCCCTGCGTGTAAAGCAGGTATTCTTCCGCTGAACTATCCGCCCTGCAAACACAACGGGTATTTTAATATTATTTATTTTTTTGTCAAGCTCATTTATTTTTATCAGGCTCATAAACCAAAATTATTTTTATATTTAGAGATTTAGCGAAGGGCTGAAGGACAATCAAGACGGCCGTATATTTTTGCTTTACTGTTACCGCCGAATTGTCCCGGTGTATTTGATTCGTATATTTTTCCGTCCGCACTAAGCAATTTATAAATTTTCATTTGAGAATTATAAATCTTTTCGCGAAGTTTTAAATAAAAATTTTTTACACTTGCATTAATTTTTTTCACTCATAAAATTTTACGCGATAAATAATTTAATTCATAAGGAAGGTGCATCGATTACAGAAAAAATATTAAATTCCTTGAGCGAATAATAAATAAATTTTCTGTAATAAAATAAAATCATGCTACAACAAATTAACCCGTTTTTAGTCGCAGGTGTATTATTTTTCTTGAGCCTCGTCGCAGGTGCTTTATCAGAAAAAATTAAAATCCCAGCGTTAATTTTATTTTTGGCGATCGGTATGCTCGCAGGTGTAGACGGTCCAGGAGGAATAAAATTTAATGACGCTGTAGCAGCGAATAATATCGGAACTTTTGCGCTCGCTTTTATATTATTTTCCGGTGGCTTCCAAACTAAATGGAGCGATGTTAAACCCATCGTAACTCAAGGCGTAGTATTATCAACTTTAGGAGTGTTTTTAACTTCGGTCGTTATGGCCGTTCCTATTGCAATGTTGCCGGTCTTTAATTATAAGGACGCGTTTTTATTAGGCTCAATAATTTCATCGACCGATGCCGCCGCAGTGTTTTCGATTTTAAGGACGCAGAAAATTGGAATAAAAGGAAATTTAAAACCCCTGCTCGAATTTGAATCAGGCAGTAATGATCCTATGGCTGTATTTTTAACTTTAACGGCTATAAATTGGCTGAACTCTCCGGAAGTTCCGTTAAATCAAATGGCAATTAAATTTATTATTCAAATGCTGGCAGGCGGAATTTTTGGATTTTTGATGGGTAAATTTTCGTGTTGGACGATTCAGCGTTTAAAAATTTCAAATGAAGCATTATATCCGGTTTTTGGAATTTCGATCGTTATGGCGACATTCGGATTAACTGAAACGTTTTACGGTAATGGTTATTTAGCGGTTTACGTCTGCGGTATAGTAATGGGCGGCGGAGATTTTTTATATAAATACAGCTTGCAAAGATTTCACGAGGGATTCGCGTGGCTCATGCAAATTATAATGTTTTTAGTTTTGGGACTGCTCGTTAATCCAAATGAAATTATTGATTTTGATGTTATAAGCGTCGGAATGATGATCTCATGTTGTTTAATGTTTATTGCTCGACCGATTGCGATATTTATTTCAAGCATGTTCAGTAAATTTAATTTCCGGGAAAAATTATTTATAAGCTGGACAGGTTTAAGGGGTGCAGTGCCGATTATTTTAGCGACATACCCATTAACATTTAATCACCCTCAAGCCGGATATATTTTTAATGTAATATTTTTCGTTGTGTTGAGTTCTGTATTATTGCAGGGTAAAACCTTAGCGCTGGCAGCAAAATTATTAAAGCTCGAAGCAGCAGTACGAGAAGCAAAAATTTACCCGTTAGCATTCGACAGAACTCCAGGAAGCGGAACGGAAGAAACTCGCGAAATAGATTTATTACCAGATGCCGCAGTAATTGGACAATCTGTTAAAGATTTAAAATTCCCGGAAGGCGTTACGATTTTGCTAATTAATCGGGGCAAAAAATTTATAATTCCAAAGGGCAACACAACGCTTGAACGTGGCGACACATTATTAATTTTTGGTGAGCGTGCGATATTGTCGGAAATCGAGGAAAATTTATCAAAGAGAATTATTGACGAAAAATAAAAATAAATTTAATGCGTTATTATCGTGTTTAAAGAGTAAAATAAGCAAAATTTACAAAATAAATTAATTTAGCGAGGGGAATTTTTATAAAATCATGATCACCAAAGAAGCCATTAATAATTTTTTGAGAGAAGTTTTTACGCTTCGTACAGTCTGGATCGATTGCGGTGGCGGAAAATGGGTCGTCAGAAAAAAAATGCATCCCGTTTTAAGGTGCATAACTTTTTTTATTTTGCTGACAGCTGGAGGTTTGGTATATTTGAATTTATTCCGCGAAAATGCTCCTGAAAAAATTAATAATTTATCTCAGCCAAAAAATAATATTATTACCGTCGCAAAACTCCCGACTAAAGATGAATTAAAATCTACACTCGACGCAATTAACAAAACTCCTGAAACTCCTGAAATGATAAACGTTCCGCCGGAAGAAATTTTAGGATATTCATTTAACGATGATGATTATAGCATTTATATAAATAAATCTGATTATAAATTATCGCTGTTTAAAGGTCACGAACTCGTAAAAACTTACCCGATCGCTGTCGGAAAAAATCCAGGCGATAAAAAAAGAGTCGGCGATAATCGTACACCCGTTGGAGATTTTCACGTCGTTTCAATTGAAAACGCTTCGGGCTGGAGTCATGATTTTAGAGACGGCAAAGGAAAAATTAAAGGAGCTTACGGCCCTTGGTTTATTAGGCTGGACGCAAAAGGCTGGAAGGGGATCGGGATTCATGGAACTCACGCGCCTGATTCTTTAGGCTCAAACGCTACGGAAGGCTGCATAAGATTAAATAACGACGACATAAAAGAATTAAAACAATATGCTTACAGAAATATGCCAGTGATCATCAGGGAGAAATAAAAATTATGCTTAAATGCGGAATTACAGGACTGCCATTATCAGGGAAGACGACAATTTTTAATGTCATAACGCGAGCCGGAGCAGAAGTTAAACCATATGCAGGAGGCAGAACCGAACCAAATAGAGCACTTGTAAACGTCCCGGACAAAAGATTTAATAAGCTCGTTGAAATTTTTAAACCCAAAAGCGAGAAGCCTGCTGACGTTGAGTTTGTAGATTTAGCCGGGTTATCTCGTGATGCTGGAAAAGGTGCGGGGCTTGGGAATTCTTTTTTATCGTTTGTTGCGGAAAGTGATGCGCTGTTACATGTCGTGAGAGTTTTTGAAAATCCTGCCGTCCCTCACCCGGAAAATAATATTAATCCGTTAAGAGATTGGAAAATTGTAGAAGCAGAATTAATTTACAGTGATCTCGGCAAAATCAGTAACAGAATTTCACGGCTTGAAGAAAAAGTTACTAAACGCAAAATTAATCCGGCTGAAAGTTCAGAACTTGAATTATTAAAGAAGCTTGAAGAATTTTTATTAAATGAGAATCCTTTGCGCGAATTTAATTTAACAGATGAACAAAAACATTTATTGAGCGGATTTGCGTTTTTGACGTTGAAGCCCGAAATAGTAATTTTAAATCTCGATGAAACTCAGACGGGCGAAGTAAACGAAATAAAAGAAATTGAAGCCGAAATGAAAAATAAAAATATTCCGATCGTAAAGGTTTACGGATCGATTGAAATGGAACTTGAACAGCTTGAACCAGAAGAGCGGGAAGAATTTATGAAGGATTTAAAAATATCTGAACCCGGTCGCGAGAGATTAATACATGAGGCATATAAATCGTTGGGATTAATTTCCTTTTTCACATCTGGGACTGATGAGGTCAGGGCGTGGACGTTACATGCTGGGGCGAATGCTGTTGATGCAGCTGGGGCGATTCATTCGGATTTGGCGAGGGGGTTTATACGCGCTCAAGTTGTTTCGTACGATGATTTTATAAATAATAATGCTTCGATTTCAAATTGTCGCGACAAAGGAGTTTTAAGGCTCGAAGGCAAAGAATATATAGTGAAAGACGGCGACATGATCGAAATAAGATTTAACGTTTAAGAGATGATTTATAAAAATCCGATTGAAAGAATTTATAAAGCTGGTATTTATTCGATTAACGGACTATACGCAGCAATAAAAGATGAACAGGCTTTCAGACATGAATTAATAATTTTTCTGGGAGTCTGTTTAATTTGTTTGTTATTTAAATTTGAGTTATCGCGGAAAATAATTTTAATTTGCGGCTGGCTGGTTGTCATGGCGTTTGAATTAGTAAACAGTGCGGTTGAACGGGCATTTAATTTAATTGATAAAAAATATAACCCGGAAATAAAAGCGGGTAAAGACATGTTATCAGCGGCAATTTTTTTAATGATAAGCGCGAATATTATTTTATGGTTATTTATAATATGCGAAAAATTTTTTAATTTATTTTTTAATTCATGAGGGGAGAATTTATCATGAAAAATAATTTATACGTGAAATTACTAAAAGGGGGGGGGGGCACTTCTCAATAAATTTATCAGTAGTGAACTAAGTTTTATAATTACGTTGTTTATTTTGGGAAATTTGCCTGTCCTGTCAGAATTTATACTTCGTTTCAGATCTTTTATATCTTTAATGCGTTGTTTCTCAATTTCTATTTTCAGAATTATTTTAATTGATGTAGTTTTATATTTTCTGCCATCAAGATTAAAAAAGTTTATTCAGAGAATTTTAATTATTTTAGGCTCGTTGATGTTCGTAGTAGATTTCTTCGCGGTATTTTATTACGGGACACCATTTAACGGAGCTATGATGCAAATTATATTTTTGACAGCAACTTTACGCGAGGCTTTTGAGTTTTCAAGCACATATTTGAATTTAAAATTTATTATATATACTTTTTGTGCATTGACAGTCGTAATTATTATAAAATATATTCTGTTAAAAATATTATCGCTTCATAAATTTCTGCCAGTTATTTTTGTTTCATGCTCAATATTTGCTGGCTTTGCCGGAAGTGTTTTTATATATCAAACAGGTTATTTCACGGAGCCTTTCAATAATATAGCACCTATACGGTTGTATCAAACATATTTATTAATTCGCGATGACAATAAAAATTATGAAGATTTTTTTAAGTTAATGCCAAAAGAGATTTTATTAACCGAAAATAAAAGCACGATCCCATATTTTATTTTTATACTTGGCGAAAGCACGACGCGAAACCATATGAGCTTATATGATTATAATTTAAACACAAATCCGAAATTATCAATTAGAGCAAAAAATTCGGAGCTGTATATTTTTAGAGATACAGTAAGCCCGCATGATACGACATCAAAATGCATGAAAGAAATTTTCACGTTTCATAATTATGAATCTAAAAAAGACTGGGCGGAGCATGTAAATTTAATACAGATTTTAAACAAAGCCAATTACAATACAATATGTTTATCAAATCAGGATCATACTGGGTTTGGAAATATTTTATTATTTTTTGCTGATCAATATAAAAAATCACGTTACACAAAATTGAGAGATATGTTCAGTGTTTCGTGTCCTTTTGACGGCGAATTATTAAAGCTTTTAGATCAGGAAATACAAGACATAAATGACGGGAAAAATTTTATATTACTTCATCCGATTGGGGGACATTTTGCATATAAAGTCAGATATCCCGAAGAATTTAATAAATTTTCATATGCTGATGAAAAAGGTTATAACGGGATTTCTAAAGCACAGAAACAAATGCGAGCCGAATACGATAACGCAATTTTATATAATGATTTTGTGATTGACGAGATCATAAAAAGATTTGAAAATAAAAACGCGATAGTAATTTACATTTCAGATCACGGCGAAGAAGTTTTTGATGATAGTGCTATGAACGGACACGGCATGGGAAATACTCCGAGAAGAACAAAAAATTTATTTGAAATACCGTTTATAATTTGGGTCTCTGATGAATTTAAAAATAATTATCCCGAATTATGCGAAAAAATAAAAAACAGCGTTGACCTGCCTTACATGACTGATGATATTATACACACGGTGCTCGATATTCTGGAAATAAAAACGCCCGATTATGATCCAACCAGAAGCATTATTAACGAAAAATTTAATTTTAACCGCAAGAGAATTATAGGCGGAAAAATTTACGAAAAATGATAAATTAATAAAATTAAATTGCTTTAAGCTCTCATCACAAAATTTTAATTTAAATCATGGTGAGAGCACTTGATCAAATAATATAATAATTCAAGAAACATACAAATGTGCTCATAAAAAATGCTCGCCATCTTGAAAATCCCAATTTATTACATACCAAAAATATTAATATTCCATTTCCAAACATGGCCAGAAAATTATTATAATCAATTTCAAACGGGATTAAATTTAAAAAATAATTCGCGATGATCTCATATAATTTAAATATTCCTTCGCTCGAAATTAAAAATATGTCTGCTATAAACGGAACTTTTAAAAATTTAATCAATGCCGAAATTGACGCTATACTAAAACCAAACGAAAAATATAACGGCGCAAATAAATTTAAAATTATTCCTACTGCCGGAATTTTTCCAAACGTAAAAGCTACTTGATCAAATGTCGTAATTGAAATTATTGGACTGATTAACAGCCATGAAAATTTATTATTTCCAAATGAAGTCAATGTAACAGCTGCCAAAATCGATAAACGCCAGCCTATATCCCAATATATAAACGGCGAATGAATTAATAAAATTATTCCGGCTAAACTGACGTTATTTAATCCCGAAGGTTTTCGCCAGATCGATCGCGATAAAATTCCAGCTTGTAACATTATGCCAGCCCGTAAAGCGCTCGGAGCACAACCAGTTAATAATATATATGCCCATAATATGAAACTTAAAATTAAATTATTTTTTATGAAATATCCTGCGCATAAAATTATTATTCCAACGTGAAAGCCCGATACAGCCAATAAATGACTCGTTCCCCATTTGCGGTGATTGTTATTTAAATTTAAATCCCTTTCGCCCAATAATGCAGCCTTCAAATATGAAGCACATAAATCAGGCAAATTTATATTAAGCCATCTCGAAATTAAATAACGCATCCGATATAAATTAAATTTTTCCGGCAAATCTTCAACATTATAAATATTTATCCAGCCCTCCACATTTTTAGCGCGCCAGTATTTAGCCTCATCGAATCCGGAATTTTTATTATTATTATTTTTAAACGGTCTTGATATTCCATTAAATTTAATTCTCATGCCTTCAACGTAATTTGCAAAGGGCATTTTTATAACGAAATTTCCAGATTCAGAATTTAAAACGCCGACGTAATTTCGACCCCATGAACGTATTAACGTAAATATTCCGATTTCATTTTTTATAATTTTCGCTTCGGGGTTCGGGCTGGAGATAACAAAATATATTCTGATCGAGATTATTATTATTAAAAATATAACGGCAAATAAAATCTTAAAAATATTTTTCTGGTCACGTTCATAAGTAAAAAAATTTATTCCGACCGCTACAAAAATCATTACTGACAAGAAGCCCGCAAAACTTAAATTAAATTTGTCGTATAAAATTAAACCCGAAATTAACGAAATAAAAATTACTAGTGCCGGAGCTTTTTGCAGGAATCTCATTTAATTATAATTTGATCGCGCATATTTTTTAATTTAGCTTCACCGATTCCGCGAACGTTAATTAATTCATCGACCGTTTTAAAATTCCCGTGAGTATTTCTGTATTCTATAATTCTTTTTGCCAATGCCGGGCCGATGCCTTTTAAGTTAATTAAAATTTCTTCTGGAGCGTGATTTATATCGATCTTATTATTACTTGAATTAAAATTGTTTTGGCCGTTATAAATTATTCTGGTAGTTTGCTGCGATGAATTATTATTATTTTTATTATTTTTATTGTTAATTTGAGTGAGATTATTATTTAAATTCTCGCCTTTATTCGGGACGTGTATATGAGCTTCATCGTTTAAAATTTGTGCTAGGTTAATGGCGTTTTGATCAGCACGCGAGCTAAAACCTCCAGCCAAATCAATGGCGTTAAAGACTCTGGAATCTTCGGACAATTTATAAACTCCGGGATTTTTCACAGCTCCAGTTACATAAACGTACCAAAATTTAGGCGCAATAGGCGTAATAATTTCCTGTTCGTGTTCTGATTCCGGATCATTTTCGGGAGTATTAATAATTTCTGGTTGCTCAATAAATTTAATTTCGGGAGTTGTATTAAAATTTAAATGCACGATCAATCCGGCGAAAATAAATAATAAAATTCCTCCGGCCATGAAGAAATATTTTTTATAAGCATTGAAAATCTCCTGCATATTTAAAAGCTCACTCCGAAAAATTTTTTTTATTACGTGTAATGAATTTTAATATAAACATGCTGATAATAAAAATTTAATCTGTTCTGGATTTCTGTTTCACCCCTAAAAATATATACCGAAAAAACTTTTTAACTGCGCACGATAATTCCTATATACATATGCTGAAAATAAATATTAATTCGTGGTTTATTTTGAACTCGAATATACGCAAATATACAAAATTACGAATTTATGCCTATTGAAAAATTTGACTTTAAATTTAATTCAAAATTTACTACTTATGCTTCTTGGTGGATTAAACAATCAATGTTTAAGGCAATATCAGAACAATCTTATGCATATAATATTCCTGTTTATATACAAGAAACTCTTTCCCGTTACAAAAAAACCAAACAAGAAATGGAACAAAAAAATGTGAATGTAACAAAAGCGGAGGTTGCACAAAAGATGAACACAACTGAAGAAAAAATTAATACATTTCTGAATGTATATACAAGAGCATTATCCATTGAATCAGGTACTTCCATGACAGAAAACAAAGAATTGACTCTGTCTGAAATTATTGAAGATGAAAAACAAAATGTTGAAAAAACCGTTGTTGATTCCGAATTGAAAGCCGAAATAAAAATGGCATTGAACAATTTAAAAGAAAAAGAAAAAAATGTAATAGTTTTAAGATTCGGTCTTGAAAACAATGAAAAGAAAACCCTAGAAGAAATCGGAAACTCATACGGCGTTACAAAAGAATGTGTTCGTCAAATCGAAAAAAGAGCGTTAAATAAAATTGCTTCTCTGGATATCGCAAAAAACAGCCTCATTTCTTATATAAGATAATTTCAAAACAACTGTTAAATTTCATTAACACTTTCTAAAGTTTTCCTGAATTTTGCCGATTATTCATAATGTAGCAGATTTATCGGAGTACATTATGGCAATAGATTTTTCAAAATTCAAATCAGATAAAAGTGAAGCTTCTGTTAAAACAGAAAACTATTCTCAAAAAAGTGTTACAAATTCTAAAAAAAATGACTCCGTATCAAGTTTTGATGAAGTAAGAAAATCGGATAACGAAAGCAAAACTTCCTCAACAAGAGAACTTTCAAAAAACGATAAAGACACATTGGATATCCTTCGAGAAGAAACCAAAAAACTGGATGAAGCCAATATTAATTTCGTAAACGGAAAAGATAGCAAGAAACAAACAAAGGTTAGAAATGGAAGAGAAAGAGCGGTTATAAACACTTCCGGAAATACCGTATTAAATTATGCTGAAAAATTCATAGGCTGCAAAGGTGAAAATGGTAGTGCGGATATATTTATAAAATATG
>CALCEM010000009.1 GCA_937900285.1 uncultured Fretibacterium sp.
GGCGGGGTATGATCTTCCCGAAAATGTAAAAGTTCATTACATTTCATTTGACGAATTAAAAAACAAATTCCAGTCTCATTTTAATTTTAAAATTTCACTTGAACGCCCTTACAAATTATGCGATTATAAACCAACTTACGGCGAAATGTTTTCGGAATATTTAACGGGTTATGACTTCTGGGGACATTGCGATATAGATTTGTTGTGGGGAAATATCAGACGCTTTGTTACGGACGAAAAATTAAAGAAATATAATAAGCTCTACAGAAACGGACACTGTATTTTATATAAAAATGATCCCGTTGTAAATTCGTTATATAGAACTTTGAAATCAGGAATATACCCGGATTTTAAACAAGTTTTCTCTTCTGATGAGTCTTTTGGTTTTGATGAGGGACGTGAACTCAGTGAAATAATATCTTTAAGTGGAATGAATTTTTATGTAAAGCAAGATTTTGCTGACATATTTTCAGGTTTAAAATTTTCTCCTGTCAAAAGAGAAGACTTACAAGTAAAAAATTTATATTTTGAATGGAACAATGGAAATTTATTCGCTTGTTGTGATAAAAATAAATTGGACGAGGTTTTATATCTTCATTGGCACGGTAACGGAAAAATAATTTTTAGAGACAAAGAGTTTTTAAATTCGTCAAAATTTTTATTTGTGCCTCCCAGTCTGGTAACGTGTGATGAAAAATATATTAATCCTTCAAAATGGGTAATTCCTAAAATTTGGTTTTACGTTCGTGTTTGCATATTACGTAATACTGTTATTTCAACACTAAAATTTATATTGCCGTCAAAAGTTTATAAATACTTAAAGCGTTTAAAGTCTAGTTTTAGCGCATAAAAAAATTTGTTAATGTTATAATTATTCCTGCTTGGGAGAGGCTCCGGGTGAGTAACAGGGGCTTACCGAGATGGGGAGTCTGCCCTGTGATTGGCGGTGAAGTCAATTGGCTAGGAAGTCAAAACACAGCGCCGGGAAAAATAAAAAATTGCAGTGGCGGAAAATCCTTACCGATATTAGGGAAATCGCCACCGCGTTATACTGGCTTGTAAAGCTCATACTTCTTATACTTAAGTGGTTTATAAGCTAGTCCGGCAGAAAAATTAAGTTTAACATCAAGGCTTCAGCACCTCTCCGCTGACCTTGTTGAAATTTTATCACATTAAATTTATATTACACGCGGAAAAATTATAAAAAAAATCGCTCAAACTTTTTCAGAAAAAAATTTATGAGAGCTTGCAACGACTGGGGAAAATAAATATTTTTGTGCCTGTAAATGTGCCTGTAAAATTTTTTTATTCTCACTGGAAAATATTTTTTTTATTTCAAATTTCATGAGCAGTATAACATATTTTTTAATTTTAAATATTATAATTTCTCTCATTTATTTTATTACTTTATTTTATTTTATTTTTTTATTTCGGAGGGACGTTCATAATATGAATTTCTCATTTTTTGACGGCGCAATGGGCACAATGTTACAGGCTAAAGGGCTGAAATTACGCGAAATACCAGAAGCCCTAAATTTTTCTAATCCGGATTTAATTAAATCAATTCACACTGAATATTTAAACGCCGGCGCAGATTTCATAACCGCTAACACTTTCGGCGCAAATAAATTTAAATTGGCAGAATCAAATTTTAATGTTCATGAAATTATTTCAGCCGGTCTAAATTTGGCCCGCGAAGCCGTAAACGAATCCGGCAAAAATTCAAAAATAGTTCTGGACATCGGACCATCAGGAAAAATTTTAAAACCAATCGGAGACGCTTCATTTGAAGACATTTATAACTCAGTTAAAGAACAGGTCTCAGCAGGTAAAAATTTAGCGGACGTTATTTTATTTGAAACCTTTACGGATCTGTATGAATTTAAAATTTCAATTTTGGCAGCCCGTGAAAATTCTGATCTTCCTATTTTTGCAACAATGAGTTTTGAAGAATCAGGACGCACTTTTTTCGGGACTTCCGTTAATTCAATGGTCGCTACTCTCGAAGGTTTAGGCGTTTCTGCTTTGGGCGTAAATTGTTCGCTCGGCCCAGCTCAATTAATCAACATCGTTAAAAATATTTGCGAATCGTCTCATATTCCCGTAATGGTGCAGCCTAATGCAGGACTCCCTAAAATTCTAAACGGTTCGGCTTTTTATGATGTTACGGCTGATGAGTTCGCAAAAATTTCCGTTGAGTTCGCAAAATTAGGCGTTCAAATTTTCGGAGGCTGCTGCGGAACTACACCGGAACATATTTTTAAAATGAAAAACGCAATTTTAAATTATTCGGATCATGTTCAAAAAAATATTATTCCTGAAAATTTTATTACTTGTTCAGCTTCAAAGGCCGTAACCTTCGGAAAAAAATTTACTGTAATCGGTGAACGCTTAAACCCAACAGGGAAAAAATTATTACAAAAAGCTTTACGCGAAGGAAATACAGATTATTTAATACGAGAAGCCGTCAAACAACAGGAACAAAACGCTGACGTTCTGGATTTAAATGCAGGTCTGCCTGACATCAATGAACCCGAAATGTTAAAAAAATCACTGCTCGAAATTCAAAGCGTCATAAATTTACCGATTCAGATCGACAGCTCAAACCCTGAAGCCCTCGAAATTGCTACGAGATTTTATAACGGTAAACCGATTTTAAATTCAGTAAACGGAAAAATTTCAAGTCTCGAAACCGTTTTACCCATCGCAAAAAAATACGGGGCTTGCGTTTTAGGTTTAACTCTTGATGAAAATGGAATCCCTGAAACGGCTCAGGAAAGATTTAAGATCGCTGAAAAAATTATTAATTACGCTGAATCGCTCGGAATTCCAAGACGTAATATTATTATTGACTGCTTGACTTTAACAGCTTCGGCTCAACAAAAATTAGTCCCTGAAACTTTGAAGGCCATCAACCTCGTAAAAAATAATTTGGGAGTCTGCACCGTTTTAGGTTTAAGTAATGTCTCGTTCGGACTTCCTAGACGGCCAATTATAAACCGCACGATGTTAATTGCTGCTCTGGTTAACGGTCTCGATGCTGCGATTATTAATCCAGGCGATAAAGATATTCAGGAAAGTATTTCAGCATGGAATTTATTAACGGGAAATGAAAGCGATATGCAGGAATATATTAATTATTGCGAGAAAAACCCGGAAGAAAAAAAAAATAATTTAAACCAGAATAACGAGAGCAATAATAAAAATAGTAATAAAAATATTTCAGAGTCAATTAACGACTTAAATTCCGCAATCATAAAAGGTCTGAAAGATGACGCAAAAAATTTTACTCGCGAACTGTTACAAAATATTTCAGCTCTCGAAATTATTGAAAATTATATTGTGCCCTCGCTGGATCAAGTCGGAAAAGATTACGAAACGGGGAAATTATTTTTACCACAGCTGATCAAATCCGCAGAAGCCGCAAAATCTGCGTTTGAAATTATTTCTGAAAATATTCCGGCCAGCTCTGATGAAAATAAAAAATGTTCCGTTGCGCTCGCTACAGTTTACGGAGATGTTCACGACATAGGCAAAAATATTGTGCGGACGATTTTCGAAAATTATAATTTTAACGTTGTAGATTTGGGAAAAGATGTGCCGCCCGAAAAAATTATTGAAGCCGTAAAACGTGATGACATTCATATTATTGGCTTAAGTGCTTTAATGACGACAACTGTAACAAGCATGAAGGAAACTATAAAAAAATTACGAGAATCATGTAACGATATAAAAATTATTGCTGGCGGAGCGGTTTTGACTCCTGAGCTTGCGAAATTTGCCGGAGCTGATTTTTATGCGCGTGATGCTATGGAAGGTGTCAGGATAATTTCTGAAATATGTAAGAGTGTATAATTACGGGAAAATTTTAAAAAAGGAGAAAAATTATATTTGCAGAAAATAATTAATGACTGTAAAGAATGGATCAAAAATCAAGTTGAATCCGCTGGAGCTTCAGGCGTAATTTTAGGGCTTTCCGGCGGGATTGATTCTGCTGTCGTTTCTGTTTTAGCGCGTCAAGCTCTCGGCCATAATGGGACATTCGGAATTATAATGCCGTGTCACAGCATCAAAAAAGATGAAGAGGACGCAAAATTAACAGCTGAAAAATTCGATGTGCCTTATAAAATTATTGATCTGTCGGAAATTTTTGACGGGATTTTAAAATTAATTGGTGACGTTCCGATTTTGGCGCAGTCAAATTTAAAAGCAAGATTACGAATGAGCGTATTATATTCGGTTGCTCAAGCTAAAAATTTTTTGGTCTGCGGAACAAGTAACAGATCAGAATTTTACACGGGATATTTTACGAAATACGGAGATGCCGGAGTTGATTTAATGCCGCTTGCGAATTTTTTAAAACGTGAAGTCAGAGAAGTAGCGAAAATTTTAGGGCTTCCAGATGAAATTATAAATAAAGCTCCGAGCGCAGGTTTATACGAAGGCCAAACAGATGAGAGCGATATGGGATTTACCTACGAAATTTTAGACGAATATTTAACGTCCGGAAAAATAAATAATTCTCAAGCTCGCGACCGTATTGAAGCAATGCACGCAAAATCAGAACATAAACGCAAACAAATTCCAATTTTTAAATTTTAGATTTTAAATTTTAAATTTTATTTTTAACATGATAAGGAGAAATTAAATAATGTCAGGACATTCAAAATGGGCGAATATCAAACACAGAAAAGCGGCTCAAGATGCTAAACGCGGAAATTTATTTCAAAAGTTAGTGCGCACGATTATTATTGCTGCTAAAGAAGGCGGCGGAGATCCGGCCATGAACATGAGATTAAAAACAGCGATCGAACGCGCAAAAGCCGTCAGCGTTCCAATGGATAATATTACACGCGCAATTAAACGCGGAACTGGTGAACTCGGAGATGTTTCATATGATGAATTAACTTACGAAGCATACGGGCCGGGCGGTACTGCTGTACTTGTAAACGTCATGACTGACAACAGAAACAGAACAACGCCGGAAATTCGTGCGCTCTTAACTCGTAACGGCGGACAAATGGGAGAATCTGGTTCAGTTGCATGGATGTTTGATCGTAAAGGCGTGCTCGAAGTTAAGGGGAATAATTTGGATGAAGATGAGTTAATGTCTTGCGGTCTTGATGCTGGTATGACTGACATGGAAAAAAATGATGAGGGATTTACGGTTTATTGTGAGCCTGCAGATATTGACGCATTGCAAAAAGCTCTGGAAGACGCAAAATATAATATTGAAAATGCAGAAGTTCAAATGATCGCAAAAACTCCCGTTGAAGTTTCGGACGTTGATACAGCGCGAAAAGTTTTAAAGCTCGTTGACATTCTCGAAGAACACGATGACGTTCAGAACGTTTATTCAAATTTTGATATTTCGGATGAGATAGCTTCTCAGATTGACGAATAATATTAAAAATTTTAAATGTTTAGGAATTGATCCCGGGCTTGCTCGCGTTGGATTTGGTTACGTCATAAAATCCGAAGACAATATTTTTTATTCTGATGAGTATGGCTGCATTGAAACAAAATCGAGTCTGGGATTTAACAACAGAATTATAAAAGTTTACGACACAATAACAGAACATATAAAAAAAAATCAGCCGGATATTATTTCGATCGAGCGTTTATTTTTTGGCCGTAACGTTTCGAGTGCTGCGAATGTTTATCAGGCTCGCGGAGTTATATTGCTGGCGGCTGCTCAAAATAATATAAATGTTATGGAATTATGGCCAGCCCAAATAAAATTATTAATTTGCGGAACAGGTAAAGCCAAAAAAATAGAAGTTCAGAATAAAGTGCGCGATATATTAAAGCTCGAAAAAATTCCTAAACCTGACGACACTGCTGATGCTTTAGCGTGTGCTATTGCCGGCATAAATTTATTAAGAGATGAAAAAATTAAATAAAATTATATTTGCATTTATATTTATATTATTTATATTTCACGCAAAAATTATTTACGCTCGGACTATTTACGTTAAATTATCCGGTGCAGGAGCTTGGAACGTTGGAGCTTCGGCCGGGAATATTATGATGGTCGATGCTGATGGGCGTATCGCGAATTTGGGAGAGTCCGCATTAATTTCAGCTGTTGGGAATCAGATTGATATTTCTGGAAATTTATTTAACATGCCGATTAAATTAACTTGTGACGGCCTAATGATTTTTAACGGCAAGTCATATCACGGAAATTTTTTGATAACTCAGAAGGCAGGATTAATAAACGTCGTTGATCTTGAAAATTATGTCTGCGGAGTTTTGCCCGGTGAAGTTAGTCCGTCATGGCCGAAGGAAGCATTAAGGGCGCAGGCGATAATAGCGAGGACTTACGCAATATATAAAAGCATGTCGAGAGCAGAGCGAGGCTACGATGTAGTTGACACTGTTATGGATCAAGTTTACAAGGGCGCAGGCTTCGAAGCAAAAAATACTAATCAGGCCGTGTACTCAACGGCGAGCGAAATCGTTGTATATAATAATGCTGTAGCTTTCACGCCTTTTCATTCTGACAGCGGAGGATTTACTGCAAATAATTCTGATGTTTGGGCCGGTAAGCAGCTGCCATATTTAAGCGTTGTAGCGGAGGCATTTAATTATAAATCTCCCGTTTCAAATTGGAGCGTAAAAATTTCCAGCGCAAAAATTCAAAGCGTCATCGAGAAAATAACCGGGCATAATGTCGGAACTGTACACGAAGTTCAAATTTCAGATGTTGATGAGGGCGGCCGAGCTGTAAAAATTACTGTTGTAGGTTCGAACGGTTCAGAAACTGTTTCAGCGAGTCAATTCAGATCGAACGTTGACCCAAATAATTTAAAAAGCACGATGTTCACGCCGTCAGGAAATAAAAATAAAAGTAATAATAATATTACTCGCAAAAAAAATATTGATGACGACAGAACGCCCCCGCCTGGAACGGTTGTATATAAAAATTCGAATCCCGATGAAATGACTTCAGAACAAGAACAGCAACTGGCCAAAATGACAGCAGAAGGAATTTTTACGACAACGGAATTAATAGATATGCTCACAAATCCCGAAAAGCAAAAAAAATATTACGAGGCTGGATTAAAGCGATCTGGCGAACCTAAAATTTCCGCGCTGAAACCTGACTCAAATCCAAAACCTAAAATTAATAAATACGGCTTTACAGTCGAGAAATCTGGAAATGAATTTATATTTTATGGAAAAGGCTGGGGACATGGTGTAGGTTTATCGCAGTGGGGAGCGTATGAAATGGCGCGTCAAGGTTGGAACGCTGAAAAAATTGTAACGCATTATTATCCCGGAACTGTTATAAAAAAATTCAAATGATCAACGCAAACGAAAATATTTTTAATTTAGATTCGTATAATTATAATCTGCCTCCTGAAAATATTGCGCAATTTCCGGCAAATCCTCGCGACAGTTCAAATTTATTATTTTGGAATGTTGAGAATAATATTATAAATTTCGATAATAAATTTTATGACGTAACGAAATATTTAAGGCCGAACGATCTATTAATTTTAAATAACACGAAAGTAATACCGGCGAGATTATTAGGCCGTCGATCTGGTGGCGGTCATGCTGAAATATTTTTGTTGCGTGCTCTTGATGAAAATAAAAATAATTTTAAAAATTTTAAATGGGAAGCGCTTGTTAAACCTGCCAGAAAAATAAAAGCAGGCTCGATCATAAAAATAAACGATCGCGAAATAAAAATTTTAAGCGAATTACCGGACGGAATGCGAATAATTGAATTTATGAATTTTAAAAATAATATTGACGTTATGGAATTTATAAATATTTCCGGTAAAACTCCGCTGCCTCCGTATATAAAAGAATCAGAAGCCGAAAATAATTTTAATGCTCGCGAATCTTATCAGACGGTATTTGCAAAATATTACGGTTCTGTAGCAGCTCCGACTGCGAGTTTACATTTTACGGAGGAATTATTAAATAAAATTTTAAACATCGGCGTAAAAATTTCGTATGTAACTTTACACGTCGGACTCGGAACATTTAGGCCGGTAAAAGTTCAAGATATACGAGAACATGAAATACATTCGGAACATTGCGAATTAAGCGAAGAAACTTTAAACGAAATTATAAAATGCAAAAATTCAGGAGGTCGCGTAATTGCTTCGGGAACAACTGCAGCCCGGACGCTAGAGACATTTAAATATAATTCTGGGATTTGCGACACAAAATTATTTATATATCCCGGTTATAAATTTGAAATAGTTGACGGCCTTATAACAAATTTTCATTTGCCTGAAAGCTCTTTATTAATGTTAGTTTCGGCTTTTGCTTCGTATAAATCCGGCGTTAACGATCACGAAAAATATTTAAAAAAATTATTAGGCATTTACGATCGAGCAATAAATTTAAATTGGAGATTTTTTTCATTCGGAGATGCTATGCTGATAATATAAAAAGTTTAACAAATAATTTTTAAAAATTCTTGCATAAATAATTTAATAACATTTCAAAACATAAAAATTTTAATACTATTTGACAAATTATTATTCACACGTTAAAATTTGCACGTTTTAAAAATTTAAATATTTAGACAATTTTAAATATTTAATAATTGTTTCAAAAAGGTTGTGTTTTACATGAATAGTAGACGTTCATCTGATAATTTAATACTTGACACGGCGTTACGTGATTTTTACGACGCAGCTGATTATATGCATCTTGATGAGAGATTAGTTGCAATACTGAGCAATTCCGAGCGCAGAATAGATGTTTCAGTGCCGGTTGAAATGGAAGACGGTTCAGCAGTAGTTTTTAAAGGTTATCGTGTTCAGCATTCGACAGCGTTAGGGCCATCGAAAGGCGGTATACGTTACGCAATGGATGTAAGCGGGGATGAGTGCGAAGGTTTAGCGATGTTGATGACCTGGAAATGTTCTCTCGGCGGAATTCCTTACGGCGGAGGCAAAGGCGGAATTACTTGCGACCCAACGAAATTAAGTTTAAAAGAAAAAGAGCGCATGACCAGAACATACGGTTCAAGGATTTCCCCGATTGTTGGACGTTGGAGCGATATTCCTGCACCTGATATGTACACCGGCGGTCAGGAAATGGTCTGGATCATGGATACGATTTGTAAGATGCGCGGACATTTTGAGCCGGCAATTTTAACGGGAAAGCCAACCGATTATTGGGGAGCTATGGGAAGGACTGAAGCAACTGGGCGCGGTGTTGCAACGTGTGCACTCGAAATTATGAAACGCAAAAATTTAGATCCTTCAAAAATGAAAATTGCTGTTGACGGTTTCGGAAATGTCGGAAGTTACACGGCGTTATTATTAAAGGAAGCTGGAGCCAAAATCGTAGCGATCAGTGATACATCAGGAGCTTATTATAATCCTAATGGACTCAACATTGAGAAGGCTTTTGAATATATCAACACGAATCCTAAACAGAAGGGCCGCAAATTACAGGGATTTGAAAAAGAAGGCTGCGAAAAAGTTTCTGAAGCTGATTTATTGTCATGTGATTGCGATTTCTTAGCACCTTGCGCAGTTCAGGGCGTAATCAATAAGGACAGTGCTGCGAAAGTAAAAGCAAAATACATCGTTGAAGGCGCAAACAGTCCGACAACTCCGGAAGGTGAAAAAATTCTTGATGATGCAGGCGTTATCGTTGTTCCTGATTTCTTAGCGAATGCCGGCGGTGTTATCGGATCATATTTTGAGTGGGCGCAGAACTTGCAGGGCTTCCCGTGGACTGAAGAGGAATATAACACGAGACTTGTAAATCTCATGAAAAATAATTTCGGTCGCGTTTGGGATTTTGCAGAAGCCAAAAAAGTAAATATGAGACGTTCAGCCTATGTAAACGCAATTAAACGCGTTGCAGATGTAGTCGACATGAGAGGAATTTATTTATAAATTTATAAATTAAATTTTAGATTTGGGCATGAAAGTTTTTATAGATGGCAGTTCCGGCACGACAGGTTTAAGGATTCGTGAGAGGCTGTCAGATCGTAAAGATATAAATTTAAATATTCTTCCCGATGAAATTCGCCGTAATACCGAAGCTCGTCGGGAGGCTTTAAATAATTCGGATATTGCGATTTTATGTTTACCGGATAAAGAAGCCATCGAAGCAGTAAATTTAATTGACGCAGATAATAAACATACAAAAATAATTGATACTTCGACAGCGCACAGAGTTTTAAAAAATTGGGTTTACGGCTTTCCCGAAGTTAATAATTTGCGCGAAAAAATTTTAAATTCGAACAGAATCGCAAATCCCGGCTGTCATGCGACTGGTTTTATTTCGTTAGTTGCTCCGTTGGTTCATGAAAAAATATTAAATCGAGATGTATTATTGTCGTGTTTTTCGTTAACAGGGTATTCCGGTGGCGGTAAAAAAATGATCGCTCAATATGAAAGCCCGGAACGCGATTTAAATTTAAATTCGCCCGGCTTATACGGTTTAAATCAAAATCATAAACATTTGCCGGAAATGAAAAAAATTTGTGATCTCGAAAATGAGCCGGTGTTCTGTCCGATTGTAGCGGATTATTATTCCGGTATGCTGGTAATGATTCCGGTTTATGATTTGAATTTAAAAGATTTATCAGACGTTTATAAAAATTATTATCCTGAAAATTCCGGGCTTGTTAAATTCGGGGGATATGTTGAAGATTTAAAATTTATATATTCCGGGAGTTATTCCGGTCGTGATGATTTAGAAATTTTATTGACCGGCAATGAATCAAGAGCTGTATTAATTTCGCGCTTTGATAATTTAGGCAAAGGAGCTTCCGGCGCAGCAGTCCAGAATTTAAATTTATTAATCGGTGCGGACGAATTTGAAGGCTTAATATTTTAGCTTATAGATTGTATTATTAATTATAAATTATAAAAATTTTTTAGGTTATCTCCTTCGTTATTTATTAATTTTAATTTTAATTTTAATTTTTCGCGGAGGAGATTTTTAATTTTATTTAGTCCACTGAATACGGGGCAATTTGAGACACGCTCTCATCCATATCGAGCCACGCCCGTGCGCATGCTAAATCTAAACCGTCATCAATATCTATGCTGGTACGTTTATCGAGAATAAATCTATATGGGTTTTTGCCGTGAAAATAATTCCATTCGATCATTTTAATTCTCGGCGCGATCAAAATTCCATCAGTGCAAAAATACAACGGCTTCAATTTTTGTGACGGCACATGCTTCAAACCTAATTCATAATTTAACGGGCCATCATCATTCCATAAATAACGCCTGAACATTTCCATACTTACGAGAGAATCATAACCCAAATTAAGAGCTTCAAAATATTTTTTTATTGCCTGCGCGTAATGTTTCGGAAATACCAGAGGAGCGGTGCAGGTCGCCCATAAAATATTATTGCCCGTAACATTTGAACATATATGCGAAACGACTATATTATTTATTTCGCGGACTTTTTTAAGCTGATTGATCTTGTTAATTAATAAATTTGTGCCGGCAAATGGAGCGATATTTTTATTTTTTAATCTTGTGCTGCCTTCACGAACTACGTATTTTTTTATTGTTCAGTTAAATATTTTTATTTTCATTTTCAGCAATAATATTAATTTCATTTTCGGTTAATCCGCTAATTTTTGCAATCAACGAGACGGGCATTTTTTCCTGCAGCATGCTTTTTATTAAGCGTTCTTTTTCTTCGTTTGCTCCTTCCGATAATTGTACGCGGTTGATTATAAATTTTTTAGCACTTTATTTTTTGCAGATTATTATTTATTATACTAATTTACGAAGTTTTATCAAATTTGGAAGGTGTATTAATGGATTTAAAATTTATTTCCGGCGGTGTATGTGCCAGTAAAAATTTTTTAGCGAATGGCATTCATTGCGGAATCAGAAAAGACAAAAATAAAAAAGATCTAGCGTTGATATTTAGTGAAATTCCAGCCCATTCAGCAGCAGTATACACGAAAAATTTAGTGAAGGGTGCGCCATTAATCGTCACGAAAGAGCATATAAAAATTAATAATGGAATCTCGCAGGGCATAATTTGTAACAGCGGTAACGCTAATACCTGTAATGCCGATGGGATTGAGATCGCTGAAGCAATGGCGAATTTGGCAGCAAATGAATTAAATATCACGCCGGAAAATATTTTAATCGGTTCAACGGGCGTTATAGGTCAAAAATTAAATATTGAGCCAATTAAAAATAATATTCATGAGCTAGTAAAAAATTTAAATCATTCGCCCGAAGCTAGTGACTCAGCAGCACGAGCCATCATGACAACTGACACGCAAAAAAAAGAAATCGCAGCTGAATTTGAAATTAATAATAAAATTTGTCACATCGGCGGAATTGCTAAAGGCAGCGGAATGATTCACCCCAATATGGCGACAATGTTAGTTTTTTTGACCAGTGACGTAAATATTTCATCTGAATGTCTGCAAAAAGCTCTGTCAAATTGCGTTGACTCAACTTTTAACATGATAAGCATTGACGGAGATACATCAACCAATGACATGGCCGTAATTTTGGCGAATGGTTCAGCTCAAAATAATTTAATTGATTCGGACAACGATGAATTTAAAATTTTTTGCAGCGCCCTTAATACGATTCTCACGAAATTATCAAGAATGATCGCAGCTGATGGCGAAGGAGCTACGAAATTATTGGAGTGCAGAATTTTTAACGCGAGCGATTTAAATACAGCCAGAATCTGCGCAAAGAGCGTAATTTGTTCAAGTTTATTTAAAGCGGCCATGTTCGGAGCTGATGCAAACTGGGGCAGAGTTTTATGCGCTTTAGGTTACAGCGGTGCAGATATTGACGTGAATAAAATTAATGTTGAGTTTGAAAGCAATGCCGGAAAAATAAAAGTTTGCGAAAATGGCGCTGGTTTAGATTTTAGCGAAGAGACCGCAAAAAAAATTTTAAACGAGAACGAAATTATTATTAATATAAATTCAAATTCCGGGAATTACACCGCAACAGCTTGGGGCTGTGATTTAACGTACGATTATGTAAAAATTAACGGGAGTTACAGATCTTAAAATGATGCGCGCTGAAATTTTGTTACAGGCTCTACCGTATATTAAAAAATATTATGGCAAAATCGTAGTAATTAAATACGGCGGACATGCTATGAGCGATGAATCTCAAGTGATGAAAGATATTTTTTTGTTGAGGCTTGTCGGGGTTAAAGTAGTTTTAGTTCACGGCGGCGGCCCGGAAATTAACGAGCTTACGAAAAAATTAAATAAAATTCCCGAATTTGTCGACGGCTTGAGAGTTACTGATGATGAAATGATCGAGATCGTTTTAATGGCTTTGGCCGGGAAAATTAATAAAACTCTTGTAAATTTATTACGGTTGAGAGGAGCTAACGCTGTCGGGATTTCTGGACTCGATGGGAATTTAATTCAGGCCGAAATGAAAAATAATAAATTGGGTTTCGTCGGAAATATAAAAAAAATTAACCCTGAAATTATTTTAAACTTGCTCGAAAAAAAATATATTCCCGTAATTTCATCCGTTGCTGGCGGACTGGACGGCGATAAAAATATTTATAACATTAATGCTGATACAGCTGCGGCTCATATTGCAGGAAGTTTGAACGCAGAAAGATTAATAATGATGACCGACACTCCCGGAATTTTGCGCGACAAAAATAATTTTGATTCGTTAATACGCGAGCTGGATATTTCCGAAGCTGAAGAATTGTTTAACAATAATATAATTTCCGGCGGAATGATTCCAAAAGTTCAATGCTGCACCGAAGCGTTAAATTTGGGAGTGAAAAACGTAATTATTATAAATGGCAAAACTCCTCATGCTCTTTTAACGGAATTATTAACGGACGAAGGCGCAGGAACTTTAATTAAAAAAGGATAGTGGATTATTTTGGAAATATTTGATCTCGATAAAAAATATTTAGCTGGAACTTATAACAGGTTTAACGTCGCATTAGTTGAAGGTCACGGCTCAATCTTAAAAGATATAAACGGAAAAGAATATATAGACATGGGCACGGGAATCGGAGCTAATTTATTCGGAATATCTGACGAACAATGGCGCAACGCTGTTATAAATCAACTTTCAAAAATTCAGCACACTTCAAATTTATATTATAACGAGCCTTGTGTAAAATTAGCTGAAATGTTATGCGAACGTACGGGCATGAGTAAAATATTTTTTTCAAATTCCGGAGCAGAATCCAACGAATGCGCAATAAAAGCAGCCCGAAAATTTGCAGCTGAATCAAAAGGCGAAGAATATTTTAATATCGTAACTTTATGGAACAGCTTTCACGGCAGGACGTTAACGACTTTAGCGGCGACCGGCCAAGATCATTATCATGAGTTATACCAGCCTTTAACGCCCGGTTTTCATCATGTTCATGCGGAAAATATTAACGAGCTTAAAGAACTCGCGAAAAAAATAAAAATTGCTGCCGTCATGATCGAATGTGTTCAAGGTGAAGGCGGTGTAATTCCGATTTCAAAAGATTACGCGGAAGAATTAAAAAAATTTATTCAAAATGAAAATATTTTATTGATAGTTGATGAAGTTCAAACGGGCAACGGCAGAACGGGTAAATTATTCGCATATGAGCATTATGGATTTAAGCCGGATATAGTTACAACTGCTAAAGGTTTGGGCGGAGGTCTTCCGATTGGTGCGACATTGTTAAGCGAAAAATTAAAGGATGTTTTTAAGCCCGGCGATCACGGTTCGACGTTTGGCGGTAATCCTGTTGTCTGCGCTGGAGCATGTAATATTTTAAGCAGGATCGATGAAAAACTTTTAAACGAAGTGAAACAGAAGGGCGATTTTTTACGCGAGAAACTTGGCAAATATGATTTTACTGGTATAGGACTCATGGCCGGGGTTAAGCCTTTAAATAAATCTTCGCGCGATGCAGTATTATATTGCAATGATAACGGCGTGTTATGCACGACTGCAAAAGATAAAATCAGAATGCTACCGGCCATAAATATCCCGTTTGAATTATTGGAACGAGCTGTAAAAATTATTTCTCAGGCGTGCGAATTATAAATTTATGAATTAAAATCAAATTCCCCGTTAAAAACTTCAACTGCCGGGCCAGTCATGTAACAATGATTATCCGGCATAATTTTTATTTTCAGGTCACCGCCTCTTAAATGTACGATGACTTCATTATTTAATTTTCCTGAAACATATCCGGCAAAAGCTGAAGCGGCTGCACCTGTTCCACAAGCTAAAGTTTCACCGCTTCCACGTTCATAAACGCGCATATTAATTTCATTTCTGGATAAAATTTTTATAAATTCGGAGTTTACGCGATCCGGTAAAAATCTTTTATGATTTTCAAAATATTTTCCGAGTGAAATATAATCAATATTATTTAAAATTTCGTTATCGTCAAAAAAATAAATTGCGTGCGGATTGCCGATATTTACGCCGATGAATTTTAAATTTAAATCTTGAATCAAAATATTTTCAGGTATATCGCTAGTAATTTCAGCCTGCCCCATATTGACGGTTGCAAGTTTAACTTTTTCGTTTTCGATTTCGAGTTTAATATTTTTTATTCCTGCTCTAGTATCGATATTTACAAAATTTTTTGATTTATCGATGAGGCCGTGATCATAAATATATTTTGCGACGCATCTTATACCATTTCCGCACATTGAACTTTGAGAGCCGTCAGCGTTGAACATATTCATGAAGGCATCAGCATTTTTATTATTAGCAGGTTCGATTAAAATTAATCCGTCGCTGCCAATTCCGTAATTTCTATTTGAGATTATTCGCGCTAAATTTTCGGGATCGTTAATATTTTTTCTGTTATTTTCGTCAAAGCAGTTTATATACACGTAATCATTTCCGCAGCCCTGCATTTTAGTAAATTTTATTTTTGCGTTCGTTATCAAATTAAATAAATTCTCCTGTAAAAACTTTTTTATAATGCATGATATTATAATACGCTAAAAATTTACGAAGGGAGAAATTTATTAATATGGCCTTTTTCTGTAATGAACCTTCACATACATTTTCAGAATATTTATTAATTCCAACATACTCGTCCGAAAAATGTGTACCGTCTAATGTATCGCTCCGAACTCCTCTGTGCAGGTTCAGGAAGGGAGAGGAGTCGCCACTATATATAAATATTCCGTTAGTGAGCGCAATAATGCAGAGTGTAAGCGATGATAAAATGGCCGTTGCTTTAGCTCGTGAAGGCGGAATTTCTTTTATATACTGTTCGCAGGAAATTGCTTCGCAGGCCGAAATGATCTCGCGCGTGAAAAAATATAAAGCCGGTTTCGTTGCTAATGACAGCTCAATCAGTCCAGATCAAACGCTCGAAGATATTTTAAAATTAAAAGAACAAACAGGACACACGACAGTAGCAGTAACTCACGATGGAAGTTTAACAGGGAAATTATTGGGCATTGTAACAGGCCGGGATTATAGAGTGAGCCGAATGGATTTAAATTTAAAAGTTCGGGATTTTATGATTCCCATTGATAAATTAATTTTTGCGCATGATGGTTTAACTTTAAGTGAAGCAAATGACATTTTATGGGAACATAAATTAAATTCTCTTCCAGTCGTTGACGATAATGGCAACATGGTAGCGTTTGTATTTAGAAAAGATTACGACATGCATAAAGAAAACCCCCTTGAATTATTAGACTCTCAAAAAAGATTTATGACGGGAGCAGGAATTAACACGCGCGATTATAAAGACCGTGTACCTGCTTTAATAAATGCTGGAGCTGATGTTTTATGCATAGACAGTTCAGAAGGCTTCACGGAATGGCAACGGAAAACTTTAAATTGGATTCGTCAAAATTATGGCGAGAGCGTTAAAGTTGGTGGCGGAAATGTTATTGATGCTGATGGGTTTAGATTTTTGGCGGAAGCTGGTGCGGATTTCGTTAAAATTGGGATCGGAGGCGGCTCAATTTGCATAACGCGAGAAGCTAAAGGAATAGGACGCGGACAGGCTACGGCAGTTATTGAAGTTGCGAAAGCCCGCGATGAATATTTTAAGGAAACAGGAATTTATGTCCCGATATGTTCGGACGGTGGAATTGTGATGGATTATCATGTTACGCTTGCTCTAGCGATGGGCGCAGATTTTTGTATGTTGGGGAGATATTTTGCGAGATTCGACGAAAGCCCGACAAATAAAGTTATGGTAAATGGAAATTACGTAAAAGAATATTGGGGCGAAGGATCATCGCGCGCTAGAAATTGGCAGAGATATGACAGCGGGGATTTAAATCAAGCAAAATTATCATTTGAAGAGGGCGTAGACAGTTATGTCCCGTATGCTGGAAGCTTGAGAAATAATGTCGCTGAAACCTTGAGTAAAATTAAATCTACGTTCTGCAATTGTGGCGCATTAAATTTAAAACAGCTTCGCGAAAACGCAAAATTAACGCTCGTTTCACCAATAACATTAATTGAAGGCGGGGCGCATGATGTAATTACAAAAGACGCAGTAAGAAGATCGAAATAATTTAATCTGAATTTTGGTACGTGTTATATAAATTGCGTTGTTTTTGTTTGTGTGATAAATTTTCAAAATCGAGGCGTATAAAATTACAGGTGATTAAATTCCCATCGCCTGTATAAATTTTAAATTTAAAATACGTAAAAAGGAGCTTTACGAAATGTCGGAGATCAATAAAATAATTAAAGAGGTCTCAGGTCTCAGCATCGAAGCAAGAAGGTATATGCTTTATTAACTGGGCGCGGAAATAATACACTGAAAGATAAAAATATTATTGATGTGTTAGGACACCCTGTTTTATATTACCCGGCAAACGCGGCAACAAAATCAAAATTAATTCAAAAATTCTTCTGTAGCAGCGATGACGAAAAAATTTTAAACGAAGCTGAGAAATTAAATTATATTCCAATAAAACGACCGCCGGAATTAGCTCAACCAGACAGCCAGCATATAGATTGCATATTACACGCGCTGGAAGTTATAGGGAAAAATTTTGAAATTCCGGAAATTTTAGTTGTGATACTCGCAAATAATGTAACTGTGAAATCTCAATATATAAACGATTGCGTTAATATTTTATTAGATGATCCCGAAATTAGTGCAGCTGTACCTGTTTACGTTGATAATGACCACCACCCGTTAAGAGCAAAAACAGTCGATGAAAATAATAAACTTCAAATGTACGAAAAAAATATTACTGGCAAAATTTCAACTAATCGGCAGGATTTACCTAAATGTTATTTTTTGTCGCATAATTTTTGGGTTTTACGGACTTCAAATTTTACGGAAGAAAATATTTTAAATGGTCAACAGCCTTGGAGCTTCATGGGGAATAATATTGCGTATTATGAAATTGGGGAATCGATAGACATTCATAAGGAAACAGATTTAATACTCGCGCGCGAATGGATCAAGAAAAATTACACTGACTAATAAATATTAATAAATATTTTTACGGCGAGTGTTGATGTTATGCTCATAAAAAATGCTCGCCATCTTGAAAATCCCAATTTATTACACACTGTGATTGATGCCATAAATAAATAAATTATTTTGATTTATTCAAATTCTGCCGATGATTCCCCTAAAAGCGCACCGACTTGATGTCTCCAAGGTAACGAAGGATGCGCACCCATTTGAGTACAGGCCAAAGCCCCACAAGCAGAAGCAAATTTTACAGCAGCTTTTAACGGCATACCTTCGGAAAGTCCTACGCTCAAACCTGAGCAAAATGCATCCCGCGCTCCAGTGTTATCAATTGCACGAATATTAAACGCTTCATAATTAAAATTTTCATCATGTGTAAAAACTTTTCCGCCTTTAGCACTTTGAGTGACAATTAAATTTTTTACTCCGCGTTTTAAAATTTCTTCTGACATTTTATCGATTGTTTTATGTCGGGAAGTTCCAGCGTAAAAATTTAAAGCATTCTCATTTAAAATCATATAGTCAATATTTTCCCACGCTTCATTGGGCAATGAAAACGGAGGTTCAGCTGACAAAAAAGTTTTACAGCCTGCAAGTCTCGCAGTTTTTAAACCGGCTGTCACAGTTTTTGGAGGTGTTTCCATTTGGAATAATACGCAGTCTGCTTCCTTAAAAATTTTTTTTGCGTTAGAAATATCATTCTGATTTAATAGCGCGTTAGCTCCTTGAGAAATTATTATTGAATGTTCGCCACTTCCTACAACAGTTATTAATGCTGTACCTGTTGCGACACCTTTATGAACTTTCAGTAATCCGCAGTCCACACGATTTTCAACTAAAATACTGCGCAATCTGTAACCAAAATCATCATCACCAATACAGCCAATCATATAAGAATCTGCGTTCAGTCTTGCAGCAGCTAAAGCCTGGTTAAAACCTTTTCCACCTCCTGCAACTCCAAAAGAATCGCCTATTAAAGTTTCGCCCCTAGTCGGAAAATAAGGTGCTCTCATCACGATGTCAATATTCAGCGAACCAACTACAGCTATAGTAGCCAAGATAAGTGCCCCCTTCAAGTAAAAGTTTTTGTATAATAACATAATATTTTCATGAATAAATAATTTTTGGAGAATATTTAAATTTAAAATGCCCAAAATAAAAGATAATATAACAGCAATTTTAAAAACTTTGCCCCAGCTTCCAGGAGTATATTTAATGAGAGATTCTGAAGGAAAAATTATTTATGTTGGGAAGGCCATAAAATTAAAACGCCGAGTGTCATCATATTTTCGTCATGTACATTCATCGCCGAGATTAAAAAAACTCGTTGAAGCAATTTGCGATATTTCAATTATAAGAACTGAAACCGAAGCGGAGGCTCTGATTGTTGAAGCAAAATTAATCCGTAAATATTCGCCGTTCTTTAATATTGCCTTAAAAATGAGCGATCATTATCCGTTTATAAAAATTACAGATGAAGAATTTCCCAGAATTGAAATTACACGACATAAATTAAAAGATAATGCGACATATATAGGACCATTTGTGAACGCTGGGAATTTAAAAAATTTAATGAGAGTTGCTGAGAGATATTTCCCGTTAAGAGTCTGCAGAAGTAAAATTAATCCTGATAAAAATAAACGTCCTTGCGTTGAATATAATTTAGGACATTCGATGGGAATTTGTGCGAATTTATGCACTAAATCGGAATATCTGGATCGGGTTAAAGATTTAATATTATTATTTAACAATCAATCTGCAGAATTAGTCAGCCGTTTAAAAATCCGAATGAACGAAGCAGCAAAAAATTTAAAATTCGAGGAAGCAGCTAAACACCGGGACGCAATACGCGCAATATGGAAAATTTCCCGTCAAAAAATTTCATCGGCATTGAGTGAAGATTTAGATTCTCAAACATGGAACGTGTTAAATAAAATTCAGGAATTATTAAATTTAAAAATTCTGCCTTGGCGTATAGATGCGTTTGATATTTCGCATATGTCCGGCCATGAGACTTATGGGTGTTGCGTAGTTTTTGAGCAGGGGCAGCCATGTAAAAATTTATATCGGCGTTTTAAAATAAAAAATCTTTCAGACGGTGAAATAAATGATTTTCAGAGCATATATGAAACAGTTTTAAGGCGTTACAGGCATGTAATAAATAATTCTGAACCATCTCCGCAGCTTGCTTTAATAGACGGTGGCCCGGTGCAACTTGAATACGCATTAAAAGCAATAAACGAATTAAATTTTAATTTGCCGTTGGTCGCATTGGCTGAACGTGAAGAAATTTTATATATTCCAAATAATAAAGAGCCTATAATTTTGGAACGTTCTGATCCTGTTTTGCAATTATTTCAGAGATTGCGCGATGAGGTTCACAGGTATGCTATTACGACGCACAGGCATTCAAGAAATTTAAAATACACGCGTTCGAGGCTTGAAAATATTCCTGGAATTGGTCGCATAAAGTCGGCAGAATTATTAATAAAATTTGGTTCAATCGAAAATATTTTAAAATTGCAGCCCGAAGAATTAGCGAAATGTCCCGGCATAAATATAAAATTAGCTGATAGAATAATCAAAAATTTAAAGGAGTGATTTTATTTTGATTGATGACATTTTCATGAACCAATTTACAGGCTTTAATCTTCATATTGGCAAAATGTCATTTTTAAGGCTTGTAAAGGAGTGTATTAAATCGATATTTCTGCGCCGTTATGAACTTGATGCAGAGTACATTTTCTGGCTAATTATGCTCAAATTGTCGAATTTGTGAATTATATACACGATAAAAAATTATTCGGTGCAAAATATTTAATGATGTTATGTGACATGTGGCCGGTGGAGACTTTTTTGAGTGAATATCTGCGTTTTGAAAATATAACTTTAATTCATGGACAACACGCAATTTTTCAGCCTCTCAATGAGAATGATTACATAAATAATATTTCGGGTGTATTCAGAAATAACCGCAATTGCAATGATAAATATTTAACATGGGGGGGGGGGAACGATCTTCCGAGCTTATGCACGCATTATAAATTAGGTGCTGACCTTGATTTAATCCCTTGCGGTAATCCTGTTATTTATGATTTCACCGGCGAACAATCTGACAAATGGTTAATAATTTTAGATGTTCCAGCATTTAGAGAAACAAATCAAAAAATAATTTACATCGTAACTGAAGTTGCAAGAACCTTAAACAAAAAAATTTTAATCAGACTTCACCCGCACGAAAGAGGCATAAAAGCTCCCTATAAAATTGATGATTCTATTTGCGAATATTCGACTGAAAATATTTATCCTGCTGTAGTTTTTGGACATACTAGCACAATTTTATACACGTATTTGGCGAGAAATGTTTTAACACTGAAAATCAAATCTGAGGATATTTTTTTATTTTAACCTCCTGAGTTTATTTATTTTTTTCGTAATTTACCGTATTAAAAATATTTAAATTTAAATAAAATTCACAAATCCTTTTGAAATGAAAAAAATTTTTATAGGAGGAGTATTTATGGATTTTGCGTTCATAATCGGTGTAATTCTTCTCTTAACATTCTTCGCACTCGCTTGGTATTGCATTAAGGGTTATAACTTGATGATTGGCTTTTTAGTAATAACGATCATTTGGACGGTTCTGCCTTTATTAGGGACGTTGTTTGTGAGTCAGGATTTTTTAGACGCTAATGAAATTTTGAAATTTGGCGCAGCTCATCCGCTCAAAAATGGCACGATCGTCTCACTCGTTTCAATTCTCAATAAAATTTATCAGAGTGCTCCGGAAGGTTGGGGAACAACTCTCGTAAATGTTTGTTGGGGTGCATGGTTCGGGCGCGTTTTAATGGACACTGGAATTGCTTCGACATTGATCCGCAAAACCGTAGAACTCGGCGGAGATAAACCAGTCGTAACAGTAGCATTATTGAATATCGTTACAGCCGTTATTTTTACGTCAATGACTGGAGCCGGCCCGGTTATCGCAATTGGAGTTATAGTGCTTCCGATTTTGATGTCGCTCGGAGTTCCAAAAGCTATTTCAATGTTTACATTTATGGGATCAGTAGCAGCAGGAATTTATTTGAACCCTGTAAATTTTGCGCAGTATAGAGCGTTCTTTATTCAGCCGAGCCAAATGCCGGAATTTACTTTAGGTTGGTACGCTTCACATTGGGGATATGCTGCACTCGCGATTATGTTAGTATGCACGACATTACTTGCGATGATATATTTAAACCGTTCTAAGTCTCATCGTCAGTGGGCCGCACAAGTTAAAAACCAGGCTTCGCAGAGAAATGCTCCGATGTACACGTTAATACTTCCGATCGTTCCTGTTGTTTTAAATATAGCGTTTAATTTTTCAGTTATAGGCGGTTTTGTAATAGCCGGATTTTTAGCTTTATTCCTTTGCGGAAGGATGACCGGCACATTTGTAGAAAATTGTCAGCTCGTGAATAAATTATATTATGAAGGTGTTGTAGATACCGCTCCATTAGTTGGATTTTTATTAACTCTTCCGATGTTCAATGCTGTAGCAACGTACGCATCACCGTATTTTAATGTCGTAATCGGCGGGATCATGCCTCGTTCTGAATTAGTTGTATGTGTAGTATTTGCTGCACTTTTATTTATGGGATTGTTCAGAGGCCCGATGACTTTGGTAGGTTGCGGAGCTGCTACACTCGGAGTTTTATCGAACGTTGCAAATTTTTCAGTTCCGTTTTTATATGGAGTTTTTGCAATTCCGACAATTACCGTAAATATTGGCTGTTGTATTACGCAGTCTTGGGTCGCGTGGGGCTTGGCTTATACAAAAGTTGAATCGCGCGATTTCTTAAAATTATCAATTCCGAACGCCTATTTAACTGGAGTAATTCAATATGTAGCAGTATTATTATTGCTCGGCGGTCTCGGAGCTGAATGGATGATTCATTAAATTAAAAATTTTATGCGCAGGTTTGAAATTATGAGCCTGCGTTTTTTTTATAAATTTTAAAATCACGAGGAGAATTTTTAACAATGCCCGAAAATAATAATAATCGCAGAGCCGTGCGCATGGGTATAGATGTCGGCGGAACTTATACGAAATGCGTCGCAATGGATAATTTAACTCATGAAATAATCGGCAAAAATGAAGTTAAAACTACTCACGATGATAAAGACGGGGTCGCAGCCGGTGTCGTGAAAAGTTTTCAAAACTGCATGGCCGAAAATAATATTTCACCTGAAGATGTCGTATTTGTTGCACATTCTACAACTCAGGCAACTAACGCATTTATTGAAGGTGATGTCGCAAACGTCGGAGTTTTTGGAGTGGCAGGCGGATTAATTGAGGGTTTTTTAGCAAAACGCCAGCTCGCTTTAAAAGATATCGTACTCGACCCGAAAACTAAAAAGGTAATTAAAATTTATAACGCCTTCGTAAAGAAAAAATTATTAACTGAAGAAGTCGTAAATAGTACAGTCGATGAATTAATACAAAAGGGCGCGCAGGTTATTGTTGCTTCGATGGCCTTCGGAGTCGACAGCATGGAAGAGGAGCAATTAATTCACGATGTCGCCTCGCCTAAAGGTTTGCCCGTCACAATGGCTTCAGATATTACAAAATTATACGGCCTGACCCGAAGAACTAGAACAGCAGCCATTAACGCTTCAATATTGCCGAAAATGATCGCTACAGCTAATGCTACAGAAAGCTCAGTGAGAAAAGCAGGCGTAACAGTCCCGTTAATGATCATGCGCGGTGACGGCGGAGTCATGGAAATTAACGAAATGCGCAAACGCCCAATTTTAACAGCTCTTTCAGGCCCGGCCGCTTCAGTAATGGGATCACTGATGTATTTAAGAGCTTCGAACGCAATTTATTTTGAAGTCGGCGGAACAACAACTAACATCGGCGTAATAAAAAATGGCCGTCCTGGTGTAGATTACGCGAGAATCGGAGGCCATGACACTTATATAAGCTCGTTGGACGTTAGAATTTTAGGATGCGCCGGGGGATCAATGGTCAGAATAAACGATAAAGAAGTTGTAGATGTCGGACCGAGAAGCGCACATATTGCAGGTTGTGAATACGCTTGCTTTACGCCTGAAGAAGAAATTATTGATCCCCAAATTGAATTAATTAGCCCGAAGCCAGGCGACCCAAATGATTACGTTGTGATTAGATTGAAGTCCGGCAAAAAAATTTGTTTCACAAATACCGATGCTGCTAACGTCTTAGGCTTGATCGATAAAAAATATTTTGCTCACGGAAACGCAAATGCCGCACGTAAAGCAATGCAGCCGGTCGCGGATAAATTAGGGATAACCGTTGAAGATTTAGCCACGCAAATTTTAGAAAAAGATTATGAAAAAGTCAGCGACTGTATAAACTCATTAGCCGAAAAATATCAGCTTGACCGCGAAAGCATGAAGCTCGTAGGCTGTGGCGGAGGTGCTGCTTCGTTAGTTCCGTATTGCGCCAATAAAATGGGACTTCAATATAATATCCCGGAAAATGCTGAAGTAATTTCATCTATAGGGGTCGCGCTCTCAATGGTTAGGGATGTCGTTGAGAGAGTTATTCCGAATCCTACTCAAGAAGATATACGGGACTTGAAAAAAGAAGCTATAGATTCCGCCGTGAGTTCCGGAGCTTCACCCGACACAGTAGAGGTTCATATTGAGATCGATTCTCAAACGGGAAAAGTTACGGCGATCGCTACAGGTTCAACAGAAGTTAAAACGACAGATTTATTAAAAGAATGCGACGAAGCAGAGGCCGAAGACTTAGCAAAACAAGATTTCGGAAGCAAAGTAAGTAATATTAAATTGGCCGCTAAAACTGAAAAATTTTACGTTTATCAAGGGCAGCGCGATGGAAAAACTCCGATCAGAATCGTAGACAAAAAAGGATTTATACGCGTTCAATGTTCGCAGGCTGAGGTCGTCAAATGCAAAGTAAGTGAATATAAATCAGAAGTCGAAAGATTATGGGAGGATACTGCAGTATTTAAGACTGATTCAATTTTGAGGCCGGATTATTTTGTATGTTTTGGGCCGAGGGTCAGCGATTACAGCGCGGTAGATTTAGATCAAATTTTGTTATTGATGGATTTAGATTTAGGCGACCGCGATCCTGACGAGGAAATTATTTTAATAGGTTCGATAACAGAAGTTTAATTAAATTTAAAATTTTTTGTCCCGGATTTAATTTAATTTAATTTTCAGTCCGGGAATTTTTAATTTATTTCGGAGGATTTTTTTAGCATGAAATTTTTAATGTATGTATGCATTTTTATTTTGTCTTGGTGGATGGATACGATTGCGATTAATTCAGCTTGGAAAAATTCCGTGTCATACATACAGAGATTTTATTTTAAAAAATATTTATTTCATGGACATAAAAGAAAACGCAATTATTTACGGAGGTTTTGAAAGGTTCCGTTATAGCTGCTGGAGCTGTTGTTACGAAGGATTGCGAAAAATTTACGGTTTACGGAGGAATACCAGCTAAAAAAATAGGAGTGAGAAATAATGATCTGCAATATAAATTTAATGGAAATTACATCCCGTTTTATTAAATAGTCATGGACTGGAAAAATTTATTAAAGCCAATCGCAAAAGGTTTATTTGGGAAACAACAGCCTTTTAAATACGAGAAGCCTGCTCAAAAAATTTATAGTCTCGAAAAAATGTTAAAGGATTTAATTAATATTCCGCCTGAAAATTGGTATAAATATGCGTTTTCACGAGATAATATTAACGGCCGGTTTAACGATTTGCAGCGAATGGAGTGGGCTAAAAAATCTATTTTGTGCGGTAAAGAATACGCAAATAAAATTATTGATGAGTTCAATACTCGCGAGCCGGAAAAATTAGCAAAATATTTAAACCTCGATGTTAAATACCCCGTTTTGCCGGATAATACTGATCGTGTTTTGTTTGCGGATTTTGCTCAGCCGAACCACGTTCAAATTTTTATGGATGCAATTTACAGGGCAAACAGATTATTGGAGCGCGAGAAAGTAAAAAAAATTTTGGGCGATGTAAACATTAAAAATTTAATTCTTTCACATGAGATATTTCATTTTTTGGAGGATAAATATAAATCTGAAATTTTCACGCGAACTGAAAAAATTTTATTGTGGTCGATCGGATTTATAAAAAATTATTCCGGGATATATGCGCTTGGAGAAATTGCGGCGATGGCTTTTTCACAGGAATTAAATAATTTAAATTATTCGCCTTATGTTCTGGACGTGTTTTTAATTTATGATTATTCGCACGAAGAAGCAAGCGGATTATATGAAGAAATTTTAAGTTTAACGGCATAAAAATTTTTTTGAGCATAAATACAGTATTTCAGCATAAATATTTAAAATAAAATTGTTCCAGCCTGAATATAAAATTTTACGGGAGGGAAATATTTAATGAGCGTAAAAATTCCATTTGATGAGCTGAAGGCTACTGCTAAAAAAGCATTTTTAAATTTAGGTCTGGATGAACATAAAGCCGAAATTTGCGCACATATTCATACATCTTCTAATGCTGACGGCGTTGAAAGTCACGGAATGAACAGAATTCCAAGATTTGCAGAATACGTTAAAAAAGGCTGGATTAATATTAACGCTGAACCAGAATTAATAAAATCTAAAGGCGCAGCAGAAAATTATGATGGACATCTGGGAATCGGAGTCACTAACGCATTATTTTGCACTGAACGCGCTTTAAAATTAGCTGAAGCTCATGGAATTGGTCTCGTTGCTCTTAAAAATACTACTCATTGGATGCGCGGAGGTACTTACGCTTGGAAAATTGCAGAGGCCGGCTTCATCGGAATAAGCTGGATTAATACTGAAAGTTGTATGCCAATGTGGGGCAGTGATGTTCAAGGCGTTGGAAATAATCCGTTTTGCATAGCTATACCCCGCGAAAATGGCGAAATAGTTGTAGATATGGCAATGAGTCAATATGCTTACGGAAAATTAGGAGTGTACAGGCTCGCAGGAAAAAAATTGCCCTATCCCGGTGGCTTCGATAAAAACGGAAATTTAACTTCTGATCCCGGTGCCATCGAAGAATCAAGAAGAATTTTGCCAACTGGTTACTGGAAGGGATCAAGTTTGGCGATCGCTCTCGACATGGCCGCAGCTGCAATTTCAAACGGTTTGTGCGGTTCAGACATTGACGAAAATAATAACGGAAGCTGCACCGGTTGTTCTCAAATTTTTATAGCAATTGACCCGTATATGTTCGGTGAAAAAAATAATATTCAAAATATGTTTGATCGTCGCGTGAAAAATGCTGACAACACTCATCCAATTGATCCGGCTCATCCCGTTAAATGTCCAGGCGAAAATACTATCGAGCGCAGAAAATCCAGCATGTCAAACGGCGTTACAGTCGATGAACAAATTTGGGAGCAAATTAAATCGCTTGCTGAAGGAAATTTAAATGTTACGGATATTGCCAGCAGGTAAATTTTTATTTTAGTATTTTAAATTTTTAATTTGCGGGGGGAAATTTTTGAGATGTTATTCAGCCATATTACTTTAGCCGAAAAATATAATTATTTGTCCGAAAGTTTTAAGGCCGCCTTTGAATGGCTTCGCGAAAATGACGCTAATAATTTAGCTGATGGAGCTTATAAAATTGTCGGCGATGATGTAATTGCAAACGTCCAGTCATATGAAACAGAACCAGCAGAAAAAAGAAAATTGGAAGCTCACGACAAATATTTTGATATTCAATTTATCGCAAAGGGTAAAGAGATGTTCGGAGTATGCGAGCGCGAAGGATTAAAATTAAAGGAAGCTAAACCGGAAAAGGATATTTATTTTTATGAGGAGCCGGAATTTTTGGGATTTGTATTACTTGATGAGGGAGATTTAATTATTGTCGAGCCTGAAGAAGCTCATAAACCCAGATGCGCAGCCGGCAAACCTGAACAAGTTAAAAAAGTCGTCGTAAAAGTTAAGATTTAAAAATAATAAAAATAAAATTTTTGAGTTGGGAGGATTTTAAAATTATGCAGACCGTTTATGATCTCGGAAATAATTTGCGCCTCGTTGATCTTTCAAAGCTCGTTGATCCTGCTACCGAAACTAGAAGATGTAAATTGCACAGGTTTAATACTGGCGGTCCTATTCCTGATTTTCATACTAATGTCGATATTATGACGCATTTGGGCACGCATGCTGAATGTCCTTATCATCATAATGATAACTGGCCGGATGTTACCGGGATTCCTTTAACGACTTTTGTGGGGCGCGGAGTTTATGTCGACTTTAAAGAAACTTGTAAACCAAATTCACATATTACAGCCGAAGATTTGGACAGGGAAGCAAAAAAAGTAAAGGCCGGCGACATCGTTATAATTGATTCGTCATATAAATTAAATCCTTTCACCCCCGACACTAATACCGAAAAGGATAAAAGATTATTCGTAAATGGTGAAACTGCCGAATGGTTCAAAAATAAAAAAGTTAAGGCCGTAGGATTTGGCGATGGAGTTTCGATCGAAAATTGCAACGAAGATGTTAAACCGTTTCACGATATTTTACTGGCCGAAAATATTATTTTTATTGAAGTCCTGAAAAATCTTGAACAACTTAAACGCAACGTATTTTTTATTTCATTTTCACCGCTTCCGATTGTTGGGCTTGATTCGAGTCCGGTTCATGCTTATGCGATTGAAGGGCTTACGGAGTTCAGTGAATAAAAATGAGAATTGCAATTATTGGAGCGGGAGCAATGGGTTCAATTTATGGGGGACATCTCTCGCTTAAAAATGAAGTATATTTAATCGATAATAATCCGGCTGTTTGCGAAGCTATTAATAAAAGCGGCCTCATAATCGACGAAAATAATACGACAAATATTTATAAACCAGTCGCAAAAATTAATGCTGATGACCTTCAGCCGGTGGATTTAATAATTTTATTCGTGAAAGCTCTTTACTCTAAAAGCGCGCTCGAATCAAATAAAAATATTATTGGCGCAAATACTTATTTAATGACGCTGCAAAACGGTTCAGGCCATGAAGATATTTTAAAAAATTTCGTTGGGCTAAATAAAATTATCATCGGCACAACTGAAGATAATGGCGCAGTACTTTATCCCGGACATGTTCGGCACGGCGGAAACGGTAATACTAATATCGGAATGCTGGTAAACGATGAAAATAATTTTATGCTGGAATTAAAAAATAATTTCGATTCATGCGGATTTAATACAAAAATTCATGATAATATACAGCAATTAATCTGGAACAAATTATTTACAAATATCTCGTTGAGCGTCGTAACCGGTGTTTTAAAATGCAAAATGGGTTTTATTGCTCAGAATAATTTTGCCTGGAATTTAGCAGAATCATTATTATTTGAAGCTGTAAACGTTGCTCATGCTTTGGGGATTGAAGCGGATTTTGAAAAGTTACGCGAAGAAATTAAAACGACATCAAAAAATAATCCGGAGGGCGTTACATCAATTTGTGCAGATTTGAAAGCAGGCCGAAAAACTGAAGTTGATACGATCTCCGGTTCTGTTGTTCGTGCAGCAAATAAATTAAATATTAAAGTTCCATGCAACGAATTTATTATAAATTTAGTTCATGCTCTTGAATCCGAAAACTCAAACCTGAAATAATATTTATATATTGCGGAGGAGTGTAATTTAATTTAATTTTTATTTTATATTCCTCCGTATTATTTTTATTTTTTATTGCATCGCCGTCAGTCCGCCATCAATAAATAAAATTTGTCCAGTTATAAAGCTCGCTGCATCACTGCATAAAAAAACAGCTGAACAAGCTACGTCAGATTTTTGGCCAATTCGATTTAAAGGGATTCGCGAAATTAATTTATTTTTAAATTCCGGGTCGTCCAGTTGAAAAGCATTAATATTTGTTCGCACAAAAGTCGGGGCTATAGCATTAACATTTATATTATATTTTCCCCATTCGCAGGCCAGCTGACGTGTATACATGTTTAAAGCTCCTTTACTGGCGCAATAAGCTATATAATTTTTGTCAGTGCCGATTAAACTTTTAACGGAAGATAAATTTAAAATTTTGCCGTATTCATTCGGGATAAAAAAATTTTTGCCTATAATTCTCGTTACGTTGTGGAGGGCGTTAATATTTAAATTCATAACGTCATTAAAATTTTCTGAGTCGTAATCTTCAGCAGGTTTTAAAATATTTTTTCCTGCGCAGTTCACGAGTATATTAAGCGTCCCGAAATTATTTTTTATTACTTCGCTTAAATTTAAAATTTCGTCTTCGTTTAATATATTTGCGTTGATGCATAAAAATTTTTTGTGTTCATCGTTAAAATTTCGTCCGGTTATTGCGACAGTCGCGCCCATTTCGGAGAATGCCTGAGCAATTTCAAAACCTAAACCGCCAGTACCTCCAGTTATGAGAGCAAATTTATTTTTGAGTGAAAAAATATTTTGATACATTTAAATTAAATTCTCCTTTCATGCTTTCATGCTTTCATAAATCATAAATCATAAAATAAAAAATACAGCCAGAATCAAATTTTAATCCTGACTGCGACAAAAATTATTTAATTAATATTTTAAATTAAGTCCTGCGCTTTTTGAAAATTAATCCCGCAAAAACTTTACCCCCATAAAATAATTTTTACGTATAAAATAATGATTATTCTATCACTACATTTACTTAAAATTTTTTAGGAGGTCAATTAATTTGAGAAATTTATTATTTATTGCTTGCTTGATGTTTTTCTGTTCGTTAAATAATTTTGCCTTTGCGTCTGAGAATATAAAAATAATTCCCTACCCTCAAAGCTTGGATATTACTTCCGAAGGCGCGTCATCTGCTCCAAAAAATATAAATCACGAGGATTCAATATATTTCAAGAATGCGCAGGACTTTTTTAACCCAAAATCCCAAGACGGAAGAATAATTTTAAAAAATTTCCCAACTTACCAGCAATCACGCGAAAACACCTGCGGGCCGGCTGCTGGACTCATGGTTTTATATTATTACGGCGAAAAATCTTACACCGAAGAAAAATTATCGGAATTAATGGGCACAAAACCGTATCCAATAGGGACAAGTTTATCCGGCATGGTTGAATTTTTTAAAAATATCGGCTGGAAAGTTCAGAGCAAATTAAATAATAAAAGATTTGACGAATACGATGACTTTAAAAATTTTGTGGTAAAAAATTTATCTGAAAATACTCCGATAATGGTCGAAAATGTCGAATGGGGAGGACATTGGCGCGTAATAATCGGTTATGACGACATGAAAACATTAAGCACTCTCGATGATGTTATTATCATGGCCGATCCTTATGATACTTGCGATCACGATCAGGACGGTTATACGGTCAATAACGGCGAAAAATTTTACAGTATGTGGTTCGATCATTCAATGTTACCGGAAGATCAAAGGGATCAACCGTTTATAATTGCTCATCCTTAAAAAAATTTGGGGGGTTATGTGTTTTGAAAAAATTTTTATTCGCAATAACTTTAATTTTTATTTTTATTTTTATTTTTGCTTTGTCGTCTCATGCTGAAATAATTGGCAGGCACACAACTTTAAACGCGACTGAACAGGAATTAGCCGCAATAATCCGGGAAAATTTAATTCAAGAGTCATATATTGGCGTTGATATCAGCGATCTCGAATTAAAATTTTATGAATCTCTTACACTTATGCAGCTCGCTTTAAATCGCGGTGAAGTTGATGCTATAGCTGTGCCGTTATGCGTCGGGCAATACATGTTACACAATAATAAAAATTATGAGTTAAAGGGCGTTGACTGGTGGCTGTCAAATTCTGCGTATACTTTTAACTGCGCATTTCTCGAAAAAAATAAAACTCTTCGCGACAAATTTAATTTTGCAATTTCTCAAATGAAAAAATCCGGCACGCTCGCAATACTCGAAAATAAATATATAAATAATCTCGACCAAAATAATTTAAAGCCAATTGAATTTACAAATTTTGACGGTGCAGAAATTATAAAAGTCGCTGTAACTGGTGATATGCCTCCAATTGATTATATTGCGCCAGATGGAACGCCGGCCGGTTTTAATACTGCGCTATTATCGGAAATAGGAAAAATTTTAAAAGTAAATATAAAAACTTTAAATATTGACACCAGCGCGAGGGCTGTAGCTTTGGAATCCGGCAGGGCTGATGCAGTATTCTGGTTTCAAAGCAATATCGACACAAATTATCCAGTTATAGATGTCCCGGAAGGTTTAATTATTTCAGAGCCTTATTACAAATGGAACGAACAGTATTTTATCGGTAAAAAATTAAATTGAATTACTGTATAATAGCTCCGTTTAGTTTTACTAATAAAACTTTTAAAAATTTAATTCGGAGGTATTTAGCAACATGAAAGGTTACGCAATGTTAAAAATTGGTGAAGCCGGTTGGATCGAAAAAGAACGCCCAACATGCGGCCCGCTCGATGCAATTATAAAACCTTTAGCGTTATCACCTTGTACAAGTGATGTGCATACAGTCTGGGAAGGCGCAATCGGTGAAAGACATAATATGATTTTAGGCCATGAAGGTTGCGGAGTAGTTGATGAGGTCGGCTCACTCGTAAAAGATTTTAAAAAGGGCGATCGCGTAATGGTTGCAGCAATTACTCCCGATTGGAGTTCGCTCGAAGCTCAAGCAGGATACGGCCAACACTCCGGCGGAACTCTTGCGGGCTGGAAATTTTCAAATTTTAAGGACGGCGTATTTGGCGAATATTTTCATGTAAACGATGCTGACGGAAATTTAGCGCATTTACCTGATTCAATTTCACCTGAAGAAGCTTGTATGCTTTCGGACATGGTGCCGACCGGTTTTCATGGTGTAGAGCTTGCGCAAGTTGAATTTGGCGACACCGTTTTAGTAATTGGAATCGGCCCAGTTGGATTAATGTCGGTAGCAGGGGCGAATTTACACGGAGCTAGCAGAATAATTTGCGTTGGAACTCGTAAAATTTGCCGTGAAGTGGCTGCGGATTTCGGAGCGACTGATTTTATTGGCTATAAAGACGGCAGCATTGATGAACAAGTCATGAAGCTCACGGATAATAAGGGAGTCGACAAAGTTGTAATTGCTGGCGGCGGCGTTGAAACTTTTGAGCCTGCTATTAAATGCTTAAAACCCGGCGGAAGAATTGGAAATGTAAATTATTTGGGCAGCGGCACATATGTAACAATTCCAAGAGCTGAATGGGGTTGCGGAATGTCAAATAAAGTTATTGCCGGCGGTTTAATGCCTGGTGGAAGGTTACGCCTCGAAAAATTGAGCAGTCTTGTTAAGCTCGGAAAATTGAACGTTAAAAAATTAATTACTCATCCGTTTAAAGGCTTTGAACACGTCGAAGATGCTTTAATGTTGATGAAGAATAAACCGGCAGATTTAATTAAGCCCGTTGTAGTTTTATAAGTTAAGTTTAAAAATTTTTGGCATCCTGTAAATTTATGGGATGTCATTTTTTTATAAATTAATTATAAATTTTATTATGAAAGTTTTAATTATCAGCGGATTTTTAGGAGCAGGCAAAACAAGTTTTATTAAAGCGATGACCAAAGCGACCGGCAAAAATTTCGTAGTAGTTGAAAATGAATTTGGCGATGTAAATGTTGACAGCAAAATTTTAAGCCAGGACGAAATAAAAATTTATGAATTAACTGAGGGCTGTATATGCTGCTCGATGAATATGGATTTTTCGCTGTCAGTTTTGACGATCTCGAACACTTTAAACCCGGAATATTTAATCGTTGAGCCGAGCGGGGTGGCAATGCCATCGAGAATTTTGGAGAGCCTGAAAAAAATTGAATATCACGAAATAAAATTATTATCGCCTGTTGTAATAGTTGACGCAAAAAATTTTATAGAACAGCGGAATTTTTACCCGGAATATTTTAACGATCAATTAAATTCAGCTGGAAATATCGTTTTATCGAAGTCCGAAAATTTGAGCGAAGAAGATTTTAAAGAGATTTACAAAATTTTAAGCCCGAAAAATAATATTAATTTAAATTTAAATCATTATTCAAAATGGGATATTTTAAAATGGAACGAATTATTAAACAGAGATTTAGCAGGAAATATTATTATTGAACGTTCGGAGCTTCCGGATGAAAAATTATCAAGTTACACGCTCTCAAAATTTTTTGTAAATTCTCCGGATGAATTAATTTACAAGCTGGAAAAATTATTAACGGGGTATTATGGCGATATTATAAGAATTAAGGGCTTCGCGAATAATAAAAATTTTAATTTGAGTTTCAGCGCGGTCAATGGGATTTTTGAAATTTCCGAGACTGAAAATTATTCAGGTGAAGGCGAGATCGTAATAATCGGCGAAAATCTGAACGAGAATAATTTAAATAATTTTTTGATCCCGGCATAAAATTTTAAACCGGGATTTTTTGATTTATTATTTCACGCATGAATCTAACGGCACTTTTATAACGATTTTACGAATTTCAGCAGGAATATTTTTAAACGCAATTCCCGGCACATGAACATCATACGGGAAATATATCGCAAATGTTCCGGGTGTCATGAAAATTTTGCCTTCGTTTATGAATTTGTCCGGCTCGTTCTCGTAAAATAAAATATCCCGTTGCGTGCTTAATAAATCCTCGTCAATAATTCCCGTTCCGTCATCGTTATAATACGTCGCAACCTCCGGGCCTCCGCTACATAAAAATTGAACGTCAATATTTTTTCTGTGAATTTCCGGGCGCAAATTTTCGCGTAAATTAGTTTTCATGTCGATAACCTGCAAAATCATTTTTACGCCGTTTAAATTAATTTCGGAATTACCGGCCGGATATTTTGTTAAGTCATTATCCTTCAAAAATTTTAAGGCGTTCGCTAAAGGTCCCGGCAAAATCTTCAGATTAATATCAAAAAATTTATTGTTCACATTACCATAAATCATTTTAAAAACCCTCTATCATGCATTTTACAATATTAGCGCAAATATTTGCCATTTCTGTTTCAAATTCATGAAAGTCTGCAATTTCAGTTTCATCGGCTGTGTCAGAAATTGAACGGATTATTATAAAAGGCACGTGATTTAAATAACATGTTTGAGCAATTGCTCCGCTCTCCATCTCGCAACATTCTCCGCCAAATACTGAAGTAATTTTATTTTTTGCTTCCTTGTTTGAAATAAATTGATCTCCCGTGCAGATACGTCCTTCAAAAATTTTATGATTATCAGGATTAATAATTTTATTGGCTGCTTTTAATGCTTTTTCGCGTAAATATTTATCTGTTTCAAATGCATATAATCCAGTATACGGAATTTCTCCGGGCTTAAATCCTATCGATGTCACATCATAATCATGTTGAACAGCTTCGCGAGCTATTACTATATCGCCGATTTTTATATTATTATTTAACGAGCCTGCAACACCAGTATTAATAATATGCGTAACTCCGAATAAATCAATTAAAATTTGTGCGCAAATTCCTGCGTTTACTTTACCTATTCCGCATTTTACGATTACGACATTCATATTATTAATTTTTCCTTCGCAAAATTCCATATCAGCTTTAATAATTTTTCGCGATATATCCGCAGCAGCTTTTAAATTATTTACTTCAATGTCCATCGCGCCGATTATTCCGATTTTTGATGATGCTTCAGAATTTGAAACAAACAAAAACATAAAACATAAACATAAACATAAACTCAAAAAAATTTTTACTCTTCGCATTTAAAATTTAATTCCTCCATTTGCGATAAATAGCCGATAAAATTGCACCTGATATATTATGCCACACCGAAAATAATGCACCCGGAACCGTCGCAAGCGTTAAATTTGGGAAGCTGCTTAATGCTAAACTAGTCGCAAGCCCAGAATTTTGCATTCCTATTTCGATCGATAAAGCTTTTATTTTTGGAACATCCAATTTTAAAATTTTTCCAAGCATAAAACCAATTAAATAACCCAAAATATTATGCAGAATCACGACTAATAAAATTATTAATCCGCTCGTCATTCCAACAGATAACGCAACATCCCCGCCGGATAAATATGTTATTACATTGCTTGAAGTTCCTCCGGGACATGTTCCGACCAAAATCACACCGGCCATTAACGCAGAATCTAAATTAAAAATTTTGCTCAACACAAAAGCCAATAAAGGCATAATACTAATTAAATTTAAATAAAACAATGCTCCAGAATTTAAATTATTATTATTATTTCCCAGAGCACCATATTTCAAAATAAAAATTTATCTCGCTAACCAACCGCCATCAACCGCTAAAATATGCCCCGTCACATAATCAGAAGCTCCAGAAGCTAAAAATACCGCAGCTCCCTTCAAATCTTCAGGATTTCCCCAACGTCCGGCGGGTATTCTGTTTAAAATTTCCGCGCTCCTTATTGGGTCTTTCATTAGAGCATCAGTATTATTTGTCGCAATATATCCCGGCGCAATAGCATTAACTTGAATTTTATATTTTGAGAGTTCATTTGCCATTAATTTCGTTAATCCTGCTACACCGCTTTTACTCGCCGTATAACTCGCCACACGTATACCGCCCTGAAATGATAACATCGAAGCTATATTTATAATTTTTCCGCCGTCATGATCTTTCATGTAATTTGCTGCAGCCTTTGACAGAAAAAATAATGATTTTAAATTTACGTTTATGACATCATCCCAATTTTCTACACTGAAATTTAAAAGATCTTCGCGGCGAATTATGCCGGCATTGTTCACTAAAATATTTAATCCGCCAAAATTATTTACTGCGAAATTTACGAGATCGTTTAATTTATCCTGTTTGCTCATGTCGATCTCATAATATAAAAATTTTCCGCCAATGTCTTTAATACTTTTTTCGAGTTCAGGCATCGGAGCATGGCCGGCACCAATAATATTACAACCTGCTTCAGCTAAACCTTCAGCTATTCCGTAACCTATTCCAGTGCGCGCGCCCGTCACAATTGCAGTTTTTCCGGTTAAATCAAAAAAATTTTTACTCAAATTAATATCCTCCTATTTCAAATTTAAATTATTTATCGTGTCCATGTCATCAAATTCCTGATTCTCGCCACCCATCGCCCAAATAAAACTATATGCAGATGTCCCGGCTCCCGCGTGAATCGACCATGATGGAGAAATTACAGCATCAAAATTTTTCATTACGATATGTCTCGTTTGATCGGGCTGCCCCATAAAATGAAACACAATATTATTTTCTGGAATATCAAAATATGTATATACTTCCATTCTGCGTTCATGAGTATGCGCCGGCATTGTGTTCCAGATGTTACCAGGCTCAAGAATCGTTAACCCCATCGATAATTGACAGGTCTTCAAAACTGAAGGGTGTATAAATTGATTTATCACGCGCTTATTTGATGTAGTGATGTCGCCCAAAGGTTTTTTAGCAGCGTCGGCGATCTTGATTAATTTATTTTCATAAGCAACATGAGCAGGAGCGGAGACCATATAAAATTTTGCCGGATTATTTTTGTCATTGCTGGAGAAAAAAATTTTTTCATGTCCCTTTGTAATATATAAGCAGTCTTTATTTCCAAGCTCATAAATTTCTCCGTCAACTTCAATTTTTCCGTCATGGCCCAAATTAAAAATACCAATTTCGCGGCGTTCTAAAAAATATTTTGTCCCGAAATTTTTCCAGACATCGATGCCGTCATCAATGCTCAAATTTTTATTTACCGGCATTGCTCCGAGAACGACCATGCGATCAACATGACTATAAACTGACACGATTTCATCAGGTTTATATAAATTTTCAATTAAAAACTCCTTGCGAATTTCCTCAGTTGTGTAACGCTTAACATCTTCGGGATTTGCGGAATATCTTATTTGCATCTTAAAAAAATCCTCCTCAAAAATTTAATTTAAATTATTTTAGAACCCAAAATTAAATAAGTTATCAAGCAACTGCTCTTTTACTTGATCGCTCGTTGAATCTTCTTCAATGCTCTTATTTCCTTTACCGGTCGGGAATTTTAATTTAAGTTTAAACTGTTTATCATCCTTTTGAGTTTCCTGATCGCGGTTTAAAAGATCTATCGGCAAAAAATCCTCGATAGGTTTCGTAATTTTTAAATCCCTAAATTCCAAATTTTTCCAGCTGTTAGCAAGCGTAAAAGATATATTTTGAAAATCCTTGCGCCTCAGTCCCAAAATTCTCCCGGCCGAATCCTTTAAAATATTTCTGGCTACTCCACCCGTCATATATTGAAAAATTCCCTTCATTGCTCCGAGAAATCTATCCAAAATTTTTAAATCAAATCTACCGTCAAAATATAATTTCAATCCTTCACCTAAAACTCCGCACGCTCCACTGACTGAAACATATCTGTATAAAGGTTCACCGGGACCGGCTTGGGCTTGAGTACCGGGACTGAAATTTAAATCTTTACCATCCCAATAAAACGTACCTTTTATATATTCATAGCTTACGCGTTTTGTCGGCGTTACTGAATCAAGCATTTTCATTTTATGCAAATATCCGGGACTCGTCCTAAATTTTCCATTTGCGTAACTGTTCGGCCAAACTCCGGAATATTTTCCTTTAGCTGTCAGATCAAGATCGGCGCTACCGATTAATTCTCCTTCCGGTAAAAACGACGTTACAATTTTTCCAAAATCTAAACCGCGCACACGTAAATCCCCGGTCCACTTAGTTGAATTTAAATCTACATTCAAATTTGATCTTATAGTCCCGTCGCTTATGATCGCATTTGCGTTTTTCATGCTTACGGAATTTTTATCAGGTAAATATTTAACTGGAACATTCAAATTTAATATTTTTATTTTTTCTGCTGCAATAATTTCATCAGCCGTCAAATTTACATCAATTGGAATATTAAGCGGGTAATTTCCAGAAACTTTTAAAACAGCTTCACCCCCGGCCATGCCAGCAGCATCAGGGGCAAATGTCTCGACTAAATTCGCGAGCTTCATCGGTTGAGTCGTAACATTAAAAGCTACTTCATCCATATTTTGGCCATGTAATTTTAAATTTGTCAATGCGCCTAATACAAATTTCCCAGTTTTGACGCTCGAAATAATTGCATAATTATTTTTTTCCGGGCTTCTCAAATTTATAAAAATATCTTCGAGATTTACTCCGCTTACGTCCAATGGTCCGGGAACTTTTAAAATTAAAACAGGCGTGTAACCATTTCCGGAAAGTTTAGCATTTAAATCTAATTTCCCTTTAACCGGTGATGATGTGCCTGTAAATCTTCTCAAATTTGGTTCAAGATTAAAATTTCTTAAGCTCGAATTAATATCAAAAGTGCTGGCCATAAAGTCATTTAAATCCGGGTAAAAATCTCCGTCAACATGCAAATTTGAAAAATTAACTGCCGCATCAAGCCTATTTAATTTAATGTGCTGCATATTTCCTTCAGCGTTAAGAATTGCGCCGGGAATATAAACTAATTTTCCAACTCGTATTTTTTCGCCAGTTAAATCGGTTTTTACAACTGCAGAATTTAAGCGCCCATTTAATTTTATTTCGCCGTTAATGCTTCCGGTTATTGGCATTTCGTTATTTTGTAAATTAAATTTGTTCAGGACTTCGCTTAAATTTATTCCTTTAGTGGTAGCCAAAATATTTAAATCTGGGTTCGACGCGTTATTTATATCGATCTTCGCAATAAAATTTAATCTTCCTCCGGGTAATTGCGTTTCAGCTCCTGGAATATTTATAATATTATTCGAATAGTTCACCGGTATTTTTAAATTTCCGAGAGTAATATCAGAATACCCAACGTTTTGAGCTGTTAAATTTGCGTTTGCCTTAATAGTTTTTACATCTGAGAATTTTCCATCAGCTGCAGCAGTTAAATTATAAATTCCTTTAACGTCCTTTAATTCCGGGATTATATTCGGTTCAAAATTTTTTACGTCAGCATTAAATTTAAAATTCTGATCGTTTAAATTTACGTTTCCGTTTGCGTTAATAGCACCTTTGCCGAAATATGATGAAAATTTCTCAATATTAATTTTTTGATCGGCGAATAAATATTTAATTGCTCCGTTTAATTTAGTTAGATTATAACCGAACGCCCCTAATTTATCGGAATTTAAATTTATATCTACATCAAAATTTTCGTGTACAGTTGATTTAATAGAAATTTTTCCGGATGGCTTCTCAATTGAATTTTTTAATTCCGGTATTGATGCGACCAAAGTATTTAAATCAAGATTTACAACTGAAATAATTGCTTTTGGTTTAAAATTTCCTTCTGAATCCTGATCAGCTTCACCGCGTGCGAATAATTTACCGCCGAAGATTTTACCGCTTAAAGAAAGTTCTGGGGCGTGATTTGGTTTTAATTTTGCGTGGGAATCTAAGTTATCAAGAATTTTAAAACCTGCTGCAGAAAATGAAGGCATCTTTATAAAAAATTCTCCGTCAGTATTATTTAAAATGTCGCCTGTTAGAATCGTATTGAGATCAAATTTTAAAAATCCTTTATCACCCTTTAAATTTGCTTCCGGCGCGAACATTCTGCCGATTTCCGTAATTGAAATATTTTGCGCTTCACCTTTTGCCGAAACTTTTAAATTTTCGATGTCAACCAAAGATGATAATTTAACGCTTGCGGCTTTAGTATTTAAATTTGCGTTATCGAGCATAAAATTATTTTTCATGTCCCATTTAAACGGCAGTCTAAAATTTAATGGAATGTCCATAATATTAGCTTGCGGCATTGATAGAACTCCGGAAATATCATTTTCATTCATTGTAATTCTTGAATCGATGCGCCCGGACATTTTAACGGGGATTTTTTCCGGAGAAAATTTTAATAGTTCATCAAGTTTCAAAGCTGTAAGAGCCAATTTTAAATTAAATGGTTCGAGTTTAAATTTTAAATTTCCGCTTCCCTGTCCTATATTTAAATCAGAAGAATAAATTTCAGTTGGAAACGGGTTTATTTTTGCGTTAATTTTCACTGGTAAAACGTTATCGCGCGATATTATTTTACTGTCAAGAAATAAAAAACCGTCATCATTTAAATTTAATTTCATCAATTTCAAATTTGAATAAGGCGTATTAAAAAAGACATTCGATATATTTAAATTAAACGGGTTAATTTTTAAATTATTTTCGGTATTTTCAGTTTTATATTTTTCCGGGATTTTGTCTGAACTTGCAGCAAAAAAATTTGCGAGTCTTGTAACTTTATTTAAATCCGTCCTTACTCCGTTGACTTCAACAATTTTCACAAACGGCAGGCCGTCCATACCTTTCATAACGGCATCCCAGTCAGGACTAATAAGAGCATGCCTCATAAAAAATAATTCTTCATCAGCCGATAAAATTTTTAAATTCTTGATCAAATACCCATCATGAACTGAACCTGAAATATTATCTGCTTCGAGTTTAAGAGGTGAGTAAAAATAATCGACTGCCCAATGTGCTAGAGGTAAAACGATTTGTGAACCAGTTGGCAACCAGAATAAACTTGTGCCCGCAGAGACCAACGCTAAACCGAGCAGCAAAATAAGTTTAACCAGTCCCCATAAAATTTTCATTATTAAAGATTCACTCCCATAAAATTTTTATAATTAGATCGGAAGAGCGTCGTGTAGGGAAAGAGT
>CALCEM010000010.1 GCA_937900285.1 uncultured Fretibacterium sp.
CTCCAGCAGCTATCAGGGCATTCACTACTTCCGGATCAGGATTGTTCATCGCAGCGTAAAGAAGAGCCGTCATCCCGTTAGTATCCTTCATGTTAAGGTTAGCTCTGTAAGATATCAGAGTTTTCACGATTTCAGGGTTATTCTTCTTTGCCGCCACCATAAGTGGAGTTATGCCGTCATCACGTCCTGTGTTAATGTTCACTCCTGCCTGCATTAACATGTCTATGATTTCGGGGTAAATGTTTGTCGCTGCCCAACCTAGTGCTGTATTGCCGTCCTGTTCCCTCGCATTGATATCGGCTCCAGCATCTAGCAACACTTTCACTGCATCAGGAGTATTTTTTCTCGCAGCTATCATTAGAGCTGTGCTGCCATACTCATAGACGTAATTGACATCAAGGCCTGAATCTATAGCCTCCTGGATTTCTTGGGCTGTCCCAGATTCGCAAATATCCCAAAACTCGTCCTGCCGTTCCTTCTCTATAACACTCTTAAACTTAGGCATTAACAGACCTCCTAATGATAAGTGCGCAGTAAAATCCGTCAAGCCATGAGTTATACGGCAATATATACGTCCCGTAAGGCTTACCACGTCTATACATGCTGCCCCTCCAACCTATTAAGCTTGATACATCGGCACATTCTGGGTGATTGGCCAAAACTTGCGCAACTACGCTCTCGTTTTCCGGTTTGAGCAATGAGCACGTAATGTAGAGCACATAGCCGCCTTCTTTGCACACACTTACTGCGTGATCAAGTAACTTAGCCTGAATACCAGTGAGACCATCGAACTTCTTCCAGTCTAGCCGCCACTTAGACTCAGGCTTACGCGTCCAAGTTCCCGAGCACGAGCAGGGAGCATCTAGCACCACACATGACGGAGAGTCTTCAGGGACTAGGACTACTCCATCGCCGATACGGATATTTGCGCGTTCAGTGAGGCCGAGACGAGAAAATTCACGTTCTGCACTTTTGAGCCTGGCTTCTGAAATGTCCCAACACTCTATCTTTGCCTGAGGGTTGTCCTGCAATATCTGCGCAGCTTTCACTCCTCGCCCGGAACAAATGTCCAGAATCAGGCCTTCAGAGTAGAACTTCTTCACTAATGAGGCCGCAAGTATTGAGCTTTCCGATTGTACTGTGCATAAACCTTCAGCAAAACCGGGTACTTTTGTAGGCAATATGCTTCCAGTTAGCCTAAGAGATGAAGAAATATCGGACTGAGTGTAGCGGATACCCTTTGCATCAAGAAGGGAGGTCAAGTCGTCGAGTTTGCCTGGCGTTACTCGTAAAGTCGCATAGGATGGCTTCAGCATCATCTCGAAAATTAGTGCTAGTTCCTGACGACTCCAGGTCTTCAACCACGCTGGCATTGACCACACCGGTATCCCAGAGTAGAGCGCTTTATCCTCGATTGCTGCAGAGTTCTTGTAGGCTTCAGTAAGTTCTGCACCTGCCTCGTTAATCTTCCTGAGAACAGCATTCACCAGTGAGACATACTTCACAAAATCTTTATCGTGTTTCAGGTATTCCAGTATGCCATTGATTAGCACTCCTTCTGAGAAACGCCTAAGCTCTAAGATGCCTCCTGTTCCCATAATTATGCTCATATACACTTCAGGAGGAAGATTGTCTCGGGTACGCAGAAACTTAGCTGAAATACTTTCCCAGAGTTCTTTTCTGCGCATAACTATATAGACCAGTGATGAGGCTAGGGATATATCTGTAGGCTTCATGCTCTCTCGGTCTGCTAGTTTACGAAGAGCTTCTGAGGCAAATGCTCCCGTGCTCTGGTCAGTCGTTAATATCTTGAGTGCAGCTTCTATTCCCCTCAATGAATTAACGCCTCCGTGATCTGGCTATAAGTATTAGCCTGATTAACTGCAACACTGACATTAAGGCTGCTGCTACATAGGTCATGGCTGCTGCTGTGAGTACCTTTTTCGCTCCAGAAAGTTCATCGGAAGATAGAGTGTGTGTCTGCTCCAGTAGCTTTAAGGCTCGGGAACTGGCATTTATCTCAACAGGAAGTGTTACTAAATGGAAGACTAATGCGCCAGTGAATAACATTATGCCTAAATTCACTAGCAGGTGATTAGACATGAGTAACCCTATGATGAATAAAGGCATTGACGCGCTGGAACATATACTCACTACTGGGACTATGGAGTTCCTGAAGATTAGCGGGGAATATGATTCATGATGCTGAATTGCGTGCCCGACTTCATGAGCTGCTACACCGATGGATGCGATGCTTGTATTCCCGTAAACTGAATCGGATAAATTTAAAGTTCTGTTTTGAGGGTTATAATTGTCCGTTAAATTTCCTGCAATATGATTAATGGGCATAGTTCCGAGACCGTAAAGGGTTAATAACATTCTTGCAATTTCGTCTGCGGTATTTCCTGAGCGTGCTCTAATTTGGCTATACTGTGCGAAAGTTGTATTTACTTTTGAGCTTGCCCACATTGATAATAAAACACCGGGTATTAAAAAAATCATCGTTGGATCAAAGCCAAAACCAAAAGGCATCATAAAAAAATTTTCCTCCTTGTGAATTAATAAATAATCAGGTTTAAAATTGAGTATAACACAGAGGGTATATTAAAAATTTTTGGGAGGCTTTTAAACTTGAAAAACTTGCGAGAAATAATCATGTATGGGATTTTTGGAATATTAACGACGATATTAAATATATTTTCATATTGGGGATTGACGAGATTTTTAAATTTTAGCACTGTAGCCGGGACAATATGGGCGTGGCTTATAGCAGTATTTTTTGCGTATGCTACGAATCATAAATATGTTTTTCACAGTGAGAATAATTCTATAAAGAGTATTTTAAGTGAATTAATTTCATTTTTGGCGTGTCGTCTTGCAACTGGAATAATGGACGTTGTAATAATGTATTTGTTCGTAGATGTATTTAAATTCAATGACGTGATAATAAAAACGATCTCAAATATTTTAGTGATAATTTTTAATTATGTTGCGAGTAAATTATTTATATTCAAGAAGAAAAATCTGTAATAAATTTTGCGAAAAACTTTTTTTAAAAATAAATTTATGATTCATTGCGACGGTTGATTTTAAATTGAATTTTTGTGCCTGTAAAAAAAATTATTTTCTGCGTGAAAAGTTTTTTTATTTAAAATTACGCTTATTATACCAAAAAAATTTATTTAGGAGGTTTTATTTTATGGGGAAAATTATTAACGAGGAGCAAAAAAAAAATACTGAAGTCGTTGAAGTCAACCAGGAAGTAAGAATTTTTAATCGGGAAACTATTGACGCTATGAACGAGACTTTAGAAATTGTTGCTCATCCTGAAAAATATAAGTTTTATGACAACGTTGATGAGCTTTTTAACGATATACTTAAATCCGACGATAGGGAAGATGATGAAATTTAAAGTAACAAGATCTAAAAAATTTAACAGAGATTTAAAACGTGCTGAAAAACGCGGATATAATATAAACTTACTTAAGGAAGTTGTTGCAATGCTTTCAAGTGGAGTGAAACTGCCTCCAAAATATAAAGATTATGCATTGATCGGAAATTATAAAGGATTTAGAGAGTGTCATATATTGCCGGATTGGCTTTTGGTTTATTATATTGACGACAATAAATTAATTTTAGTTTTATCCCGCACCGGTTCTCATTCGGATTTGGAATTTTAATTTTATTTTAATTTTATCAGTGCTAATATTTCAGATTGTTAAAAATTTTTTTAGGAGGAGTTCTCATTTTGAAAAAAATATTTTTAAGTGCGTTAATTTTATTTGTAATGGCATCTCAGGTCATGGCCGTTCAGCCAATTAAGATCGGAGAAATTGCAACAGTAACAGGAGATTTTGCAGCTTACGGAGTCGCAGAAGTCGAAAGCATTAAGATCGCTGTAAAAGAAATTAACGAAGCCGGTGGAATTTTAGGCCGTCCTGTTGAGGTCATTATGTACGATTGCAGAACCCGTCAGGAAGATATGGTGAACGCAGCTCGCAGATTAGTCGAACAGGATAAAGTCAGCGCAGTAATTGGACCTTCAGGCAGTGGACTTTGCATCGCAGCAGCTCCCCATTTTAATCGCGGACATGTTTCACATTTAGGAACGCTCCCGACGAATCCATTGGTTACAGTTGATGAAGCCGGGAAAGTTAGACCGTATAATTTTAGAATTTGCTTTTTAGATCCGTATCAGGGCGCAATAATGGCTCAATTTGCTTTCAAAAATTTAAACGCCAAAAAAGCCGCAATACTTTACGACGTTTCAAGCGATTATTCTCAGGGGCAAAGAGAATTTTTTATGAAGAGCTTCAAAGATTCAGGCGGAGAAATTACTGCTGATGAAGGTTTCAGAGGCGACGATGTTGATTTTAGATCACAGCTCACAAATATTAAAGACAGTGGCGCAGATGTTTTAATTTTCCCGTTCATGGGCAAATCTTTGCCGTTAGCAGTTAAACAGGCTCGCGAGTTGGGAATTGAAACGGCTATCGTTGGCGGAGATGGTTACGGCGATTTCATGTGGGAAATTTCTGGCGACACTTTGCGTAATTCATATTGGGTCAGCCATGTAGACAGATATGATCCAGCTTTAAAAAATTTCTTCGATAAATATTTACAATCAGCCGGAACAGAATGTCAGGAATTTATGAACGCCGTAATGGCATATGACTGCGTGTACTGGTTAAAAGATGCTATCGAAAGAGCCGGAACTGATGACCCCGAAAAAATTCGAGATGCTCTCGAACAGACTAAAAATTTAAAATTGTTACATTGCGTTTTGACAATGGACGAATTTCATAACCCGAAAGACAAAGACGGCGTAATTTTACGTTGCGATCCTGAGCAGAAAAAATCTTTATTCTTCGCAAAAGTTAGACCGGAATAAATTATTTTATATTTAAATTGAATTAAATTTTATAAATTTTTATGCGTCAGTCTGTATAATTTACGGGCTGGCGTATTTTTTATTTTTTTATTTTATTTATTTTAATCGAAGGTGAGAATTTTAAAAATGACATTTACATTTTCAACACTGATACAGCAAATTATAAACGGATTATCTCTCGGAAGCGTTTACGCATTAATAGCCGTTGGATATTCGTTAGTGTATTCGATTTTATTATTTTCGAATTTTGCGCACGGAGGTTTTTTAGTTGTTGGCGGATACGCGTGCTATTATTTATTAACTCAATGGGGTTATAACGTTGTATTTTCGATGTTAGGCGCGTTATTAGCATCAGGGATCACAGCAATTTTAACGGAATTATTAGCATATGAACCAATACGCAAAAAAACTCCGATAACCTTATATTTATTAATTGCTTCGATGGGAGTAAATATAATAATCGAAAATTTATTTGTCGTGACAGTCGGCGGAAGAATTAAAGCGCTTCCACAAAATACTTTCCCAACTGGAATATTTTCGCTCGGAAATGGAATAACGTTAAGCGCGTCGGATTTATTGTCATTGATCACGGCAATAATTTTTTTAAGCATGTTACAAATTTTTTTACATCGCACCAAATGGGGTTTAGCAATTCGTGCAGCAGCTTGCGACATAAAAACGGCCGGCCTAATGGGTGTAAATGTTACGTTTTTAATTTGTATAGTGTTTTTTGTTGCAGGAATGTTGGCGGCAGTCGGCGGAATATTTTTATCAGTTCGTTACAGTTTATATCCTCAACTTGGAAATATTACGACTAAAGCATTTATAGCCGCAGTAATTGGCGGTTTAGGTTCATTGCCCGGCGCAGTACTTGGAAGTTTAATTTTAGGATTGGCGGAAATGTTGACGGCAGGTTTTATAAGTTCTCAAATGCGCGACCTCGTTGTTTATTCTTTGCTCGTCATAATGCTTTTAATTCGTCCTGCTGGGTTCTTCGGAAAAAAATTAATTGAAAAAATTTAAGGTGCAAAAATAAAAAATGTTCAGGAATACTTTTATAATAGTTTTAGGGATAATTTTAGCGTTTACTCCGGTTGGAGGCTATCAGGAAGGCATAATAATTTTAATGTGCATAAATTGTATTGCTGCGATGGGAGTTTCAGTTTTAACGGGCTTCACCGGAATTTTTACGCTCGGCCATGCTGCTTATATGGCGTTAGGAGCATACACTACAGGAATTTTAACGGTGAAATACGGCGTAAATTTTTCTCCTGCGATTTTGGCCGGTGGATTAATGGCGGTGTTAGTAGCTTGGTTGATTGGAATCCCGACATTAAAATTAACTGGAGATTATTACGCAATAGCTTCGATCGGTTTAGGTGAAGCAATAAGATTAATTATTGAGAACTGGCAGTCATTAACGCGAGGTTCAAGAGGATTGCCGGGAATTGAGCCGTATACATCGAGAACATTGGCAGTAATATTATTTGTAGGATTTGCGATATTTTTATTTAACATTCTCGATGGAAAGATCGGACGGGAATTAAAAGCAACTCGCGATGATCAAATTGTTGCTTCGTTGATTGGTTTTAACACTCCAGCTACAAAAATGAAGGCGTTAATAATTTCTGCGTTTTATTGCGGAATAGCTGGATCATTATTGGGGGGATATATGTGCTTTATACAGCCTTCAATGTTCGACATGATGAAATCAACTGAATTAACTGCGGTTGTAGTTTTTGGCGGACTCGGATCATTAAGCGGGACAATTTTAGGATCGATGACGATCACGCTCGTAATGGAATATTTCCGGGATGTTTCACAGTACAGAATGTTAATTTATGGGTTATTGCTCGTGATAATAATGGTATTTCGTCCGGAAGGATTATTGGGGAGCCACGAAATTTGGGAATTATTCACGAGGAGGGAAAATAAATAATGTTGGAATTATCTCACGTAAATATGAATTTTGGCGGAGTTGTTGCCGTTAACGATGTAAGTTTTAATATTCCTCTTGAATCTTTAACGGGAATCATCGGACCGAACGGCGCGGGAAAAACTACAATATTTAATATAATTTCCGGTGTATATACTCCGAGTTCTGGAAAAATAATTTTTAAGGGCGAGGACATCACGTCATATAAAGCATATAAAATTAATAAAATGGGAATAGCTCGAACGTTTCAAAATTTGAGATTATTTGCGCGTTCAACTGTTTTGGAAAATATAATAACTGCTGCACAAAATAAATTTAGTTCATATGATTTAATTGAGGCAATTTTACATTTAGGACGCTGGTCAACTGTTGAGAGTGATTTAAAAAATTTTGGGATGGATCTGCTTGAACGTGTAGGACTTGCCGACCGTGCTGATCAAGAAGCCGGGACTTTACCTTATGGGCTTCAGAGAAAATTGGAAATTGCCAGAGCACTCGCGACCAAACCGGAATTATTATTACTTGATGAACCGGCCGCCGGAATGAATCCTGAAGAAGTAAACGATTTAAATAATTTAATTTTGCAGATTCATGAAGATTTTAAATTAACAATTTTAGTAATTGAACATCATATGGATATGATCATGAAAATTTGTCCGCATGTAATTTGTTTAAATTTTGGAGCGAAGATTGCCGAAGGTACGGGCGATGAAATTCAAAATAATTCCGAAGTGTTAGAGGCGTATTTAGGTCATAACAAACAATAAATTTATTTTTCATCGGTGGGGTGAAATTTTTATAATCTCTTTTATTATGGAGATGCACCCCTGTTTAATTTTTGTTTTTCCAGAATTTACAATAATTTTCCCTGAAATAAAATTTTTTTTCTTGACAAATTTAAAAAATTATTATAAGTTTTTTGCGTCAAACTAAAATTTTAAATAGCAGGGTAAATTTATATGTCTGAAGAATATTCAATAACGTTTCAAAAATTTATGCAGATTGTTAATAATTCTGAACCTGAAAATTTTATAAAAGGGTTGTTATTCTGTTTTGGTGCACCAACAATAAAAGGCATAAAAGCTGCGACACTCATAAATTTTAAACGCGGTAACGAAAATTTAAAAAATATTTGGAAGTCGTCAGCATCTGAATTTTTGCATAAAACAGGGATTGAATATATTTTATTAAATGAGTTTACCCACTCAAAAAATGCACTCGTTTTAATTTTCAGACGCAATTTAATTCACAGGGCAATAACTTCACCGGAAGCATTAAATTTATTAAACGAGCTAAATTATCCAGTCCCAAATATAAATAAATGTCTCGAATTTATGCAGAAAAAATTTATAAACGAATTTCCTCACGAGATCGGGATATTTTTGGATTATCCGCCGGAAGATGTTCGGGGGTTCATGAGTGATAAAAATAATAAAAATTATGCGTCAGGTTATTGGAAAGTTTACGGGGCTGATAAAAATATTATTAAACGTGCTGAAAAAATTTTCATGCAATATAAACGCGCTGAATATGATGCTGCGAAGAAGATTTTAAATAACTTGCAGATCGTATAAATAAATTAATTAAATTCTATTTCAGGAGGTTTTTTTTATCATGGCGAAGGTTTTAGTAGTATTCTGGAGCGGCGGCGGTAATACCGAAAAAATGGCAAACGCAGTCGCAGAAGGTGCAAAAGGTGCAGGAGCAGACGTTACTTTAAAAAATGTTTCTGAAGCTTCAGCCGGTGATGTTGCGAGTTTTGATGCTGTAGCATTCGGATCGCCTGCAATGGGCGCGGAAGTTATTGAAGAGGGCGAAATGGAACCATTTTTCTCCGATGCAATTGGATCACTTAAGGGCAAAAAAGTTGCTGTATTTGGTTCATATGATTGGGGCGATGGCGAATGGCTCAGAACTTGGGAAGGCCGCGTAACCGATGGCGGTGCAAATTTAGCAGGGAGCGTTAAATCACATCTCGAACCTGACGATGACGTATTAAACGAATGCAAAGCACTTGGGGCAAAATTAGCATAATCCGGATTTAAAAAATTTTTTTTCCTCCTCTGAAATTTATGGGGAGGAATTTTTTTTATTTTAAATTTTACACATAAGCCATTAATAAATTACATGAACCGGAAATTTTAAACGCTCCGGAATTTGCTGGAATAAATAAATTTTCGCCGAGTTCTAATTTTAAATTAATATTTTCGTTCGTAAATTCGCATTCACCTTCAAGACATAATATAAATTTAAACGAGTCGGGATTTTTAAAATTAATTGAATTATTTTCGGGCTGTAAAATTTTTGTTTTGAATTTATCGCATTTTTTAGCATCGTAATTTATCGGAGTTGTTTTTACTACATCGAGAGCTTTTTTAATATGCAATTCCCTGCCTCGTCCATAATCGTAAACTCTGTATGTAATATTTGAATTTTGTTGCACCTCCGCCAATAAAATCCCTCCGCCTATTGCGTGAATTGTTCCAGGTTCAATTAAAAACGTGTCGCCGTTGTTGACGTAAATTTTTTTTAGGTAATCTGTTAGGGAATTATTTAAAATTGCTTTCTCAAATTCTTTTTTTGAAATTTCGTGTTCAAATCCCAAATATATAAACGCATCCGGTTCATGACTAATGATGTACCATAATTCAGTTTTACCGAGAGAATTTTCATAAATTTCTGCATATTTGTCATTTGGATGAACTTGAACGGACAAAATATTTTTTGAGTCCAGCAATTTCACCATTAAGGGAAAAATATTATTATGTGGATCAAAATCTGATGAGACTATTTCGGGAAATTTTTTAACTGCTTCGGACAATCTTAAGCCCTTTAAATCGCCGTTTAAAATTAAATTATCTCCGTCCGGGTGTGCTGCTAGTTCCCAACTTTCTGCGAGTGGTGGAACGCTGTTTTTATTCCAGAAGTTAATTAACTTTTCTCCGCCCCAAATATAATTTTTAAAAACCGGCTTTAATCTAAACGGTAAAATTTCAAATTTCGTCATTTATGTACACCCTATGAACGCGAGGCATTACCCGGCAAATTATTTCATCAATTATCGTATTTGAATTTTTTACGGCTTCCATCATTAAATCTTCATCGTAAATTACCGCGACATCTCCGGGCTTAACGTCGTCAATTTCTGTTACATCAGTCATAATCATATCCATACAGACCCGGCCAATAACAGGACATAATTTATTTTTTATTTTAACGTGAAAATTGTTGCTCAAACTTCTGGGAAAACAATCAGCATAACCAACCGGCAAAACTGCAATTTTTGAATTACGATTTAATTTATACGTGCATCCGTAACTAATATAAGAATTTTCCGGGAGATTTCTCACAGCGCAGATTTTAGATTTAACTTTCATGACTGGTTTTAATCCGATGTTTTTAATTTTATTTCCCGTGTCAGGATATGAATAACCATATAAAGCAATCCCAAAGCGGCACATATCCAAATGAAATTTTTGCGAAATCAAATAACCCGAACTCGCTGAAGCATGAGAAATTTTAAAATTAATTCCGAGATCACTTAAATATTTTTTGCATTCGAGAAATTTATTTAACTGCGTTTCAGTGTAATTTAAATCTCCATCAGCGTTCGCAAAATGTGTAAAAATTCCTTCCGCTTCAATTCCCGGTAAATTACATAAATTATAAATTTCGTTTGCTGCTTTCAATTTTAAATTTTCATCTTCCGGCCAATAAAATCCGAGTCTGCTCATGCCAGTATCAATTTTTACGTGAATTTTCATTTTTAAATTTAAATTTTTTGCGTAATCTGAAAATAATTTTCCGTCCTCAAAATTTCCGACTGCTTGAATAATATTATTTTTCAAAATTCTTTCAGATAATTCCGCCTCAGAATATCCCAAACACAAAACAGGTAAATTAATCCCGTTCGCTCTTAAAATTTCTCCTTCGTCAATGCTCGCAACGCATAACATATCAATTTCGCAGTCCTGTAATTTTTTGGCAATTTGTATTATTCCATGACCGTAAGCATTAGCTTTACAGACTCCAGCGAATTTCGTACCGGGCTTTAAATATTTTCTTAAAATTTTTATATTATGTTCGAGTGCTTTTAAATTTATTTCCGCCCACGTTCTAAACTTCAAATTATTATTATTAAATTCATGCGACAATGTATAAAACTCCTGATATTTTTTAAAATTTTTAAGTGATATTATAAATTATATTTTTTAATCTTTAACGAGGGGGATATTTTAATGCTCGTAAACGGTATAGAAATGCTTCAAAAAGCTAAGGCCGGACATTATGCTGTCGGTCAGTTTAATATTAATAATCTCGAATGGACCAAAGCAGTTTTATTAACAGCAGAAGAATTAAAAGCACCCGTAATTTTAGGCGTGTCGGAAGGTGCAGGGAAATATATGGGAGGCTTCTCAACAGTTCAGGCAATGGTCGCGGCAATGGACAAAGAATTAAAAATCAGCGTTCCAGTTTGTACACATCTCGATCACGGAACTTACGAAGGCGCATATAAATGCATTAAAGCCGGATTTACTTCGATAATGTTCGATGGTTCACATTACGCAATCGATGAAAATATCGCGAAGACTAAAGAATTAACTAACGCCGCACATCATCTCGGAATGTCAATCGAAGCAGAAGTCGGAGGAATCGGCGGAACTGAAGACGGTGTAACTTCAAACGGAGAACTTGCAGACCCGGAAGAATGCAAAAAAATTGCTGATTTAGGCGTCGACATGTTAGCAGCTGGGATCGGAAATATTCACGGAAAATACCCGGCCGATTGGAAAGGACTTAATTTTGATGTCCTCGCAAAAGTTCAAGAGAAAACTGGTTTAATGCCGTTAGTTCTTCATGGCGGTTCAGGAATTCCCGATGAAATGATCAAAAAAGCTATTACGCTCGGAGTTTCAAAAATCAACGTTAATACAGAGTGCCAATTATCATTTGCAGCAGCTACGAGAAAATATATTGAAGCAGGTAAAGACCTCGAAGGTAAAGGATTCGACCCGCGTAAATTATTAGCTCCTGGATTTGAAGCAATTAGACAAACAGTGCGCGACAAAATTAATTTATTTGGTTCAGCCGGAAAAGCATAAGGTATAAATTAAGAGTGAACAAATATTATTTAAACGGTAAATTTATTGGAGATGGGAGCCTCGTAATTGCTGCGGGGCCCTGTTCGCTTGAAAATTTAGATCTCGGCTTGCATGTTGCTAAGTACATGAAAAAAATATGTGATGAGAGAAATTTATTATATATTTTTAAAGCGTCATTCGATAAAGCTAACAGAACATCTCTTCACGCTTGGAGAGGGCCGGGACTAAAAAAAGGACTCGAAGAACTAGCAGAAATAAAAAACATCTTGAACGTTCCAATTTTAACGGATATACATGAAAGTTATCAGGCTGAACCAGTTGGAGAAGTTGCGGACGTTATTCAAATTCCTGCGTTTTTGTGCCGTCAAACTGATTTATTAACAGCAGCCGCCAGAACAGGAAAAATTATAAACATCAAGAAAGCTCAATTTTTAGCACCGGATGACATGATATACGCTGCGACAAAATGCCGAGAAGCTGGAAACGATAAAATAATTTTATGCGAGCGCGGTACAAGTTTAGGCTATCATCGTTTAGTAGTGGACATGACGGGATTAATTACGATGCGTGAATTTGGATACCCGGTAATGTTCGATGCAACTCACAGCGTTCAACGTCCCGGAGGTTTGGGCGGAATGAGCGGAGGAGATCATAAAATGGCGTTACCTTTAGCGCGTGCTGCTGCTGCTGTTGGAATTGATGCGGTTTTTGCTGAAACTCATCCGAATCCAAAAGAAGCATTAAGCGATGGCCCGAATATGATCCCGTTGAGCGACATGCCCGAATTTTTAGATCAGGTGTTAGCCGTTCACAATGTAGCGAAAAATTTTATAAATACAGAACATGCGTAAAAAAAATTTTAGTGACGAAGAATTATTAAACTCCGCAAAAAAATTAATGAGAACAGAGGCCGAAGAGATTTTAAATTCAGCTGAAAATGTTGGCGTTGAAATAGTAAACGCGGCACGTGAAATTTATAATTGTCGGGGTCGAGTGGTTGTTGTAGGTTTAGGAAAATCCGGGCATGTTGGGCGGAAAATTTCTGCGACACTTGCTTCACTTGGAACGCCTTCATTTTTTTTACACGCAGCAGAAGCTTCGCACGGAGATCTCGGAATGGTCAGGCGCGAGGACATAGGATTATTGATCAGTAACAGCGGTTCATCTTCTGAAATAGTAGCGTTATTGCCACATTTTAGGAGATTGGGGGCAAAAATGATCGTTATAACTGGGAATTTAAATTCACCATTGGCGGAACATGCCGACATAATTTTAAATGCTCACGTTGAAACAGAAGGCGATCCGTTACAGCTTGCGCCGATGTCGAGTACTACGCTTGAATTAGTTATTGGTGATGCGATTGCTGCGCTTGTTACGATTTTGAGGGGTTTGAGGCGTGAAGATTTTGCGATGTTTCATCCAGGCGGAGCATTGGGGCGAAAATTATTAACGCGCGTTCGTGATTTAATGTCATCTGGTGATAGGCTGCCGGTTGTTTTAGAAGGAGTTTCAGTGAAGGATGCATTATTCTCGATCACCGATAAGGGTTACGGAGCTACGTGTGTGGTGAACGAGGAAAATATTTTAACTGGAATTTTTACGGATGGTGATTTGCGCCGATTAATGGAAAAATCTGGGACGAATGCATTTAACGTAAAAATTGAAAACGCCATGACCAAAAACCCAAAAATTATTAACCCCGATTCATTAGCAGCCGAAGCCGTCAGAATTATGCAGGATAATGAAATAAGCGTGTTGATCGCCGTCGAAAATAATAAGCCTGTCGGAATTATTCACATACACGAATTATTAAAAGCAGGAATAGCATAAATATAATATAAAAATATAAAAATATAAAATAATATAAAAATGAAAATAAAAATTTTAGGAGTAATACCAGCGCGTTACGGTTCATCGAGATTTCCGGGAAAGCCGCTCGCAAAAATTTTTGATAAACCAATGATACGGCATGTTTATGAACAAGTTAAATTAAGCAGAGTTTTAAATAATATTATTGTCGCAACTGATGACGAAAAAATTTTAAATTGCGTAAAAGATTTTGGCGGAAATGCGATGATGACCCCTTCAGATTTGCCAAACGGAACGACACGCGCGGAACTTGTTTCGAGAAATTTCGATGTTGATGCGGTTATAAATATTCAGGGTGATGAGCCTTTGTTAGATCCGATTATGATCGATGAAGTTGCGGAAATGTTGGAGGCCGGAAATTATTGCGCCACGCTGTGCAGAAATTTAAATGATGATCGTGAAAATCCAAATATTGTAAAAGTCGTGTTAAGTCAAAATAATTTTGCGTTATATTTCAGCCGGTCATTAATTCCATATGAACGTAATAAAATAAATTCGCCGATTTACCAGCATATAGGAATTTACGGCTATACGAAGGAATTTTTAAAAAAATATATTTCATTGCCCGAAACACCTTTATCAAATGCCGAAAGTTTAGAGCAGTTAAAAATTTTGGAGCATGATTATAAAATTAAAGTTGGAATAACTAAAAGTAAAAAAATTTCAATTGGTGTTGATACTCCGGAAGATTTGGAGCAAGTAAGGAAAATTTTACAATGCAAGTAATAATTTTAAGTGATGGAATACGCGGACATTTTCACCAGTCTTTAGGGGTAGGCAAGTGGCTTGAGAGATTATTAAATAACGCGGAAATAAAAAAAATAAAAATTATTGAAGTTCCAAAATTTAGGGGCATAAAAAAAATAATATTATTTAAAATTTTGGCTCGCAGATTAAAAACTCATAATGAAAATTTTTCTCGTAAATGGCTCGACATGGCCGGGTTTAAAATTCCGGATTATATAAATTTAAATTCAAGAGATTATATATTTATTTCGGCTGGGAGTTCTGCTGCTCCGTTTAATTTAGCTTTAGCGAATATCACCGGCTGTAAATCTGTTGTAATAATGAACCCTTCAATTTTAGGTGTGAAGCCGTTTAATTTTGCAATAGTTCCGGAGCATGACAAAATAAATTATGAAAATGCAATTAATACGCTTGGTGCGCCGAATCATATTTATATACCGGATTTAAAGGAAGCTGCGGAAAAATTTAAAAATGTCACCCGTAAAAAAATTATAGCTGTCTTAATTGGTGGGAACGATGCAAATTATAAAATTACTCCGGAATGGGCCGAAAAAGTTTTAACGCCATTAAAAGAGATTGACGCTGGAATTTTAATAACGACTTCGCGCAGAACAGGTAAAGATGTCGACGATGAAATTTATAAAATATTTAAGGATCGTGCAGAATTTATTTTACTTGCATCTCGTGATCCTGATCAAAATCCAGTCCCGGCCATGTTGGGTAAAGCTAGCCATGTTTTAGTCACGGAGGACAGCGTTTCAATGGTTTCAGAAAGTGTGACGGCAGGTTTTAAAGCTGGATTATTACGGGTTGAGAGGACGACGGGATTTTTTAAAAATTTATTTGGGTTTGGCGCAAAAAGATTTGATGAATTATTTAACAGATTTATCGAGAAAAATTTAATAATCGATCTAGGCAAAAACATAAACGACATAAAAAAATTTGTAGAAACTGATTCACAATTACATAACCAGAATTTTAACGAGGCAAAACGTTGCGCAGAATATATAATTAAATCATTATGAAAATTTTACAAATAATACCTGGCTTAGAACAGGGCGGAGCGGAAATACATTTAATAAATTTGGCGAATGAATTATTTAAACGGGGTCATGAAATTATAATTGCGCACTCTGGAGGCTCGCTCGAAAAAAATTTATGTGACGGAATAAAAATTATTCATCTGCCAGTCGACCGAAAAAATTTATTTACTGGATTATATTCAGCTTTTAAACTCGAAAATTTGAAAATTGATTTAATTCACGTGCATTCTCGTGTTCCGGCCTGGATAGCTTGGATAATTGCTTCACGTAAAAAAATAAAATGGCTCATGACGGCTCATGCAATGTATTCACTCAATGCCGGTATAATTCCTTTGAAACATGCTGATGGAATAATTTGCGTTTCAGAAGCTGTAAAAAATCATTTGGCCGGGAGAATTTCGGATTTAAATACGGTTATTCCGAACGGCATAAAAATTCCAGATAAGAAAAATACTCAGCCTGAAAATAATATTTTTTTGTCAGTCGGAAGGTTGACGCGTTTAAAATGCATTGATATAACTTTAAAGGCTTTGGCACAATTAAAAAATTATGAATGGCAATATAATATTATCGGTGATGGGGCGCAATTAAACGAGCTTAAAAATTTAGCTGACGAGTTAAAAATTTTTGACCGCGTTAAATTTCATGGCGCGCAAAATAAAAATTATGTTGAAAATTTAATGTTAAATTCATCATGTTTATTATTTCCATCAAATTCTGAGGGGATGCCTTTAACTATGCTTGAGGCCATGAGCGTAAATTTACCCGTTATAGCTTCTGACATTGAAGGAGTACAGCAATTTTCAAAGAGCGGAGCAAATTTAATTGAGCCAGAAAATATTTCAAAGTGGAAAACAGCAATTGAAAATTTTATATTAAACCGGATTTCGAGCGATCTAGATTCAAAAAATATAATTTCGATCGAGCGGATGACGGATTTAACGGAAGAATTTTATAAAAAAGTTTTGGCGAAATGACGAATTTAATAATTAATAATTTAAAAAAAAGACCCCCGACTAAAATATAAAATAAAATTAATCGAGAGCCAATTAAAATTAATTTCCGGGCTTCGTTGGAGGGGTATTATTGGAATTATTATTATTTCCTGAACTTGAATCACTGTTAAAACTTATTGCCGTTCCACTTGATTCCGTCCCGGAAGTGTAAGCAGTCCCTCCAACAGTTAATGTATGTCCGTTTAAATTTATGCTGTCGGCTTCGCAGGTTAATGATGTAATTTCAGAATCCGCCGTTAAATTCCAAGTTGAGCCGGAAATCTCAACGTAAGTGCTTCCATCTGAATTTATTGCGCCGTTAAAAGTTGACGAATCATCAAGATATAAATTTAATCCTGAAACACTATCAACTGTAATATTGCCGTCTATGTTCTGCGATGAAGCATTTAAATTTACTTTGCCTCCGTTTGAACCCGAAGTCCCCCAGCCTGCTGCTTCTGCTCTTAAAAATTGTCCGGAGCTGTCGTTATTCGTGATCGTAGAATTTTCGAGCGTTATATTTGCCACAGTATTATTTATAAAAAATATATCGCCGGTATAATTTAAAAATTTTGAATCGATCATTTCAAATTCTGCTGTACCGCTGTCCGCGTCGCCTGAACCTGATTGATATATCATTACGCCCTGTTTATAGCTAGTATTTGATCCGTTGACTGTTGTATTATCAGCATAAACGGTGCAATTATTTAAACTTACGGAATTTTTGCCTTCTATTACGATGCCCTGTGCAGTCGTTGATTTTAAATAAGCATTTGAAACAGAAATGTCAGCAGTCGAATATACAGCAGGCGATCCGCGTCCTGAGGTCTCGTAATATCCTTGTTTCACAGTAACAGTTCCGCCGCCTTTATCGGATCTTATTGCAGCTGATGAACCTCCGGAGGTCTTAATTGTTAAATTTGTTGCGTTCATAGTGCCTCCGCCGGTCGTCATTATACCGCCTGAATTATTTCCGGAAGTTGTAATTACAGTCCTCGAAACATTTACAACTGAATCAGAACCATATGAAAAAATTGCGTTTGCATGTGAACCATTTGTGTTAAAAACGCATTCCGAAATTGTTAAAGTTCCGCCGGAATTTAAAACAGCAGCATTATAACCATACCAGTCCGCGTCATCGCTGTTTGAAGTTGAAGCGTCTCCAGTTTTTATAATTTTCGTGTTAGTGATTTCATTTGTACCAGACGAAAATTCTTCATAATGCTCGTTATCCCCTGTTACTTCTTTTGTTAAATTAATTGTTATATCGCTTTCCTGTAAATAATTTGAATCATCCGAAACACTTGAATGCGACGAGCCTCCGCAGCCCGATAACGAAATTACTAAAAGTAAAATTAAAAGCCAGCATAAAATTTTTTTATATTTCATTTGATTTATTTTTTCCCTCCTGGTTTTTCATGTTTATGAAGGTCATAGCCCGCTGTATATCGTTGTGTAGCCATAAATCTACAGAGTTATAAACTTTGTCAAATATTTCGGGCAGTGCTTCGCGTTCTGTCTCGTTAAAATTTCCCAAAACATAATTAATCATATCGACATTATTATTTTTTCCTATTCCAACGCGTAAACGGGGAAAATTTAAATCTCCTAAAGCTCCGATTATTGATTTTAAACCGTTATGACCGCCAGCAGAACCTTTAGCACGCAATCTCAATTTACCAAAAGGCAGAGCCATATCATCATAAATAATTAAAATGTCTTCCAATTTGATTTTATAAAAATTAACGGCCTCACTAATTGCAAGACCGCTGTTATTCATAAAAGTTAACGGACGAAGCAAAATTACATCGTTCCATTTCCAAAACTGAGAATGAAATTTTTCCGAGCAACTGCCCAAATTATTATTTACTGCTATATGTTCAATACTAAGCCAGCCTATATTATGCCTGGTAAATAAATATTTTTCTCCTGGATTTCCTAGACCGGCTATTAATTTCATGATGTTAAATTATTTTTTTTATTTTTTTATTTTTCTTCTGATTCTTCTTCTTTAGCTGCTTTACCTTTTGCAACAACTTCAACATCTGCGGCTGATGGAGCTTCTTCTTCCGGTGCAGCATCCTCGACTCCTCTGGACGTTACTATAATCGCTATTACTTCTTCTGCGTCTGCTAATGGCTCTACACCTTCCGGAAGTTTTAAATCTTTTACGTGAATTGCATCGCCGACATTTAAAGCAGAAACATCAACCGTAATAACATCCGGAATGCTCATCGGTAATGTACTTACTTCGAGTTCGTGACTAAATTCCAAAACTCCGCCGTCTTTTATTCCCGGAGCATTATCGCGCCCAATAATTTCAACTGGGATATTAACATTAATTTTTCTCCCGCGTACTAAGTGCAAGAAATCAACGTGTAAAGGCATATCATTTAATGGATGTCTCTGAGCTTCACGGATTAAGCACATTTCTTCAGAACCATCAGGCAATTTTACATTTATGCGCATTGATTCCCAACGGCCGGACAAAATTTTTTGAACTTCGCGAACTTTTAATTTGCCCATAATATTTTCCTTGATTTCTGGACCGTACAAAATGCAAGGCACATAACCTGCACGACGTAAGCGGCCATTTTCATTTTTGCCAGTCTTATCTCTTGGTTCCATTTCGATTTTAATGAGTTCTGACATTTTTGTAAATTTAACCTCCGCTATAAAATTTTTTAAGCCTTTTAAACTTAACAGCGCGTTATTATAATACATTTAATCATGATGGCAAAAATAATAAAGGGGAATTAATTTTTTATAATGCAACAATATCATATAAATTTAAACGAAAACGACAGCGCGGATTATTGCATTTTACCCGGAGACCCCGGACGTTGTGAGAAGATCGCAAAATATTTAAGTGATCCTTATTTCATAACTTCAAACCGCGAGTTTACAACTTGGGCAGGCTTTTTAAACGGCGAAAAAGTTTTAATAACTTCGACCGGAATAGGCGGGCCTTCTGCTGTAATAGCTC
>CALCEM010000011.1 GCA_937900285.1 uncultured Fretibacterium sp.
CCCTACACGACGCTCTTCCGATCTAAATTTCTGGGGTTAAAGATGGTTTTAAATCCAGCGAGAATTTTAAATCTCCCTTCCAGTCTGGAATATATGAGCTTAATTCCATTATTATCGGGCCGCTCAATCCAAAATTTGTAAATTCCATTTCGCCAAAACGTTCATTAATTTTTTTGTCATCGAGTATTACGGAAATTCTGACATTTCGCAAATTACAGCCTTTCGCCAATTTCACAAAAGTTTCAGCTGTCCTGACTGGAACTAATGCCGGATAAGTTTTTATAATTTCATGGCCTGCAGCTTGGGCAAATTTATAGCCATCACCAGTTGAACCGGTTTCAGGGTATGAAAGTCCTCCGGTTGCAATAATATATTTTTCTGCTTTAATTTCTTCATCGCTGGTTATTGCGCATTGAACTTTTGAATTTTGAATTTTAAGCGATAAAACGGGAGTTCTTCTAAAAATCCATACGTCATATTTTTTACATAATTTCATCAATACATTTAAAATTTTTTGCCCGCCGCCTTCAGCCGGGTAAATTCTTTTTCCGCGTTCTATAACTGTTTTTACTCCTTCATCCTCAAAAAATTTAACAGTATCAGCCGGGCTAAATTCGTTAAAGGCGTGATATAAAAATTTTCCGTTTTCGCCGTATTTTGAGATAAAAATATTTATATCTTCTTCAGCATTCGTAAAATTGCAGCGTCCCCGGCCAGCCAATAATAATTTTTGTGCAAGCTCAGAATTTTTTTCAGCGATCAAAACTTTTTTACCAAGTGAAGCGGAACGTATAGCAGCCATTAAACCAGCCGGACCGCCTCCGATTATTAACACGTCAAAATTTTTCATGATTAAATTTAATTTTCCGTCCTGAAATTTATTTTTTATTTTTATATTTTTATTTGCGTTATTATAATTACCAATAGAATTTTATGTGAAAACTGAAAAGAAATTAAAACAACATATTTCAAAATAATAAATTTTCACGTAACTTTTTGCCCGGCGTTGTGACATAAAATTTTATATTCGCGCTCGTGCCGTCAGAATCCAAAATATTCGCATAATGTTCACCATCCGAAACCTTATAAAATAATACACCGTTCCGAAAAGTCCGCCCTATAAATTTCCCGTCCAAATACCAAAATACATAATTATTTGCTCCTTCCGCTCTAAACGGGATATTACGTTTTAAATCAAACGGCGCAATAAAATATTTTGAATTTGATACAGGCGAAATAATATTTAATTTTGAATTTTCAGGATCAAAACTTGACGGCAATTTTACAACGCTTACACCGGATTTTTTTATGTGCATTTCGCACGGTGTCGTACGAGTAATATTTTTTATAGCATATTCCTTTTTTACGTCAGGACACGAAGCTACAGGAGGACGGCCAGATAATGAACATACTTCACGTAAAATTAAATTTTCAGGCTTGTTAAACCATTTTGATCCGTTCGAAATTGAACGCATAATTTTTATTGCGACCGGCGCAGAAGTCTTTGCACCAATCAACCCCGGCCATGATTTTCCTTCAGGATTTCCAGCCCAAACTATTACCGTGTATTCCGGATTCCATACGGCGCACCACGCATCACGAAATCCGTAAGATGTCCCGGTCTTTAATGATATTTGCCATTTACCGCCCGAAGCTCCTCGCGCAAATAATGTTAATTCGCCCCTGTAATTCAACATGTCATTTATAATCCAGCATGAAGCCTCATCAGAAATTCTCACCGGGAAATTATTTTGATCTCGCAAAAATTTTAACGGCCTGTATATTCCAAGATTTGCAAGCGCGCAATATGCTTCAAGCTCCTCAAGTAACGTCACTTCACAGCCGCCTAATACTAAACTATCACCGTAATATTTTGCAGGCTTGTCCAAATGTTTAAACCCAAAATCATGAAGGAAATTTAAAATTTTATCCTGCCCGGTCATTCTCAAAATTCTCACGGCCGGAGCGTTCAGAGATTCAGATAAAGCAACACGCGCACTAACTGCACCACGATATTTTAAATCGAAATTTCTCGGAGCACGTCCAGAAAATGCCAGCGAAGTATCAGCTATTAAACTCGAAGGAGTTATTAAACCGGATTCAACAGCTGACAAATATGCAAACGGCTTTAAACTTGATCCCGGCGATCTCGGAGAGTTTCCGCAGTCAACCCACGAAAAATTATTTTTTGAATTTAAATTTAAATTAAATCTCGAATTCCCCACCCAAGCAATTAACGAAGCCGTTTTATTTTCGACAATGCCGGCAGAAAACGTAATATTTTCCGGTATATCGCTGTGAGAATTTTTTAAAATCGCTTCGAGTTTTGACTGAACGTTTAATTTTAATTCGGTGTTAATAATTTTTAATTCAGGGTTCGAATTTAAAACCATCTCGGAATAATGCCAGGCCATCATTGGAGGTGAAAATTTTTTATTTGGCAGTGTTTCAAGTTTTGCGCGTTTAGCTTCGGCTTCAGTAAAAATTTTTTTGCGTAACATTAAATTTATAATTTCATCGCGCCGTGTTTTTGCGTTAATCGGATTTTTATCAGGTCTGAAAATTGTCGGGCCTTTCAACATTCCAATTAATAAACATGCTTCACCAGGTGAAATTTTAGAAGCAGGTTTACCAAAATATACATATGACGCTGCTTGAACTCCTCGAATATTTCCGCCGAACGGTGCTAAATTTAAATATAATTCCAAAATTTGAGACTTCGTTAAAACTTTTTCGAGCTTCATCGCCGAAATAAATTCCCGTAATTTTATAAGTGGAGTCCGCTTTAAATTTTCGCGTTCCGAAACTGCCAGCCTTATAACTTGACTTGTGATTGTTGAAGCTCCAGAAATTATTTTTAATGATGTCAAATTCTGATAAACTGCGCGCGACAATGCTAAAAAATCGATCCCGTTATGTTTATAAAATCTTCCGTCTTCAGCATTTACCGCAATTAACGGCAGCCATTTTCCCATTTGATTTAATTTTATTGGAATCTGCCACTCTGAATTTTTTGAGAGCTTCACGTGAAATAAATTATTTTCGCGATCGTATAAAGCCCGTGAGCCGTCAATTTTTAAAATTTCGTCCGGATCAACGTCATATAAATTATAAATATAAAAAAATATTCCAGCGAAAAAAATTATAAATACGAAAAAATATTTTATTGAACGCAATTTTATTTTAATATTTAAATTAAATTAATTACCCTGTTTTACAATATCCATCGTGTAACCAGCTATATTATTAGCGTGATCGCCGATTCTCTCAAGGTCGCCCAATAAAGTTATAAAATTTACGCCTCTTTCCGGATCGCATTCGCCTCGGTTTAAACGTTCGATATGTTTATGACGATAAAATTTTTCCTGGTTGTCAATTTTAGTTTCGAGTTCTTTCGTTACGAGTTGGGCCTGATTAATATTTAAAGTTTGAACGGAAGCAATTGAAGAGCTTACGGCTTTTGCTGCTGTCTCGAACATGTCTTTTAATTCCGATCTGGCTTCATCCGATAATGACGAATCTACAACTGAACTGCGCTCAATTAAATTTTCTGCGTGATCTCCAATTCTTTCAATGTCGAGCGAAGTATTAACATAACAGCCCAAAATATTAGACATACCTTCCGAAACACCTTTTTGCCAAATTTCCGAAGCATATGAAGAAATCTCACGAGTTATAGAATTAATTCCATGTTCCAAATTTTCAAAGCGTTTAAATAAATCTTCAGCGTTTTTATTTTCGCCGGAATGATCAAAAAATGATTCGTGCACGATTTCGAGCATCGCCTGAATAATGCTCCCCATGTGAGAAATTTCATCTCTGACTGCCTCAACAGCTGAAGCAACTGAAACAGAAATTAAACGCCGGTTTAAATATAATGCTCCTTCCGGACGGTCTTCGGGTTTTAACGGGATAATTGTGCTTATTAATTTTGCGAGCAGACTCACGAACGGGAAAAATATAATTGTGTTCAAAATATTAAAAATCGTGTGAGCGTTTGCAATTTGCCTGCCCAAATCTGAAGAACTCGCGATAACAATATTTTTATACAGCGGGAAAAATAACAAAAATATTACAGTTCCGATTAAATTAAATAACACGTGGGCCGCTGCTGCCTGTTTAGCCGGACGAGTTGAACCCATTGCGACGACGACTGCCGTTAAAGTTGTTCCTAAATTGTCGCCCAAAATTATCGGAATAGCCGCATCAAGATCAATTAACCCCTGCGAAGCTACCGCCATAGTTAAACCGATTGTGGCCGCGCTGGATTGAATTAAAATTGTTAAGATCATTCCGGCAATAACACCCGTTAAAGGATTTCGGCTCAAAATTAACAATAAATTTTTATGTTCAGAAATTAAATGCGAACTGTTACCGATTATTTGCATACCCATGAAAAGCATACCGAGTCCGATTATTCCATTTGCTAAATATTGTAACTGTTTTGATTTTGCGGAAATTGTTAAGACCATTCCGAGAGCAATTAACGGCAGGGCAACAGCTTCAATTTTAAAAGCAATAATTTGGGCTGTAATAGTTGTTCCGATATTAGCTCCCATTATTATGCCGATTGCCTGTTTTAAATTTAGAAGTCCTGCGTTTACAAAACTTACTGTCATGACTGTAGTGCCTGTACTAGATTGAATTAAAACTGTTACGAGCATCCCGACAAAAATTCCTCTTAATGGGGTTTTAGTGAGATTAGCAATTAATTCCCTCATTTTTTCACCGGCTAACAGCTGCAGAGCTTCACTCATTAATCTTATACCGTAAAGAAATAACGCTACTCCTCCAGCAATATTAAAAAAAGTATTCAAGGCAATCCTCCTGAAATGAAAATAAAAAGAGTATAACATTTATGAAAATTTCGGAATATATAAAAAAATTTTATTCGGCCATGATATAAAATAATTTAAAAATTTTAAGGGGTGTTTAAAAATTTTAATCAGCGTTTTATGTGGCGGAGATAGTAAAGAGCGTGAAGTCTCATTAAGAAGCGGTCAAGCAGTTTACGAAGCGTTAAAAATTTCAGGCTTCAATGTAAATTTAATTGATTTAAAAAAATTTGATGACGTTGAAAATTTAAAATGTGATGTCGCGTTTATAGCTTTACACGGCGGATGGGGAGAAGACGGAACTATTCAGAAAAAATTACACGACATGAAAATTAAATACACCGGTTCAGATTATGAAGCAAGCTCTATCGCCATGAATAAATTTAAATCTTGCGAGTTATTTAAATCCGCAGGCTTGAGAGTTCCAGAAGGATTTTTAAATAAATATTCTCCCGAATTAGGCAGCAGTATCATCGTTAAACCATGTTCAGGAGGAAGCACAGTCGGAATTACAATTATTAACGGTGTCACTGAAAAAAAATTTAATGACGCTGTAAATTTTGCAAAATCAAATTACGCCGGCGATGTCCTGATCGAGAAATATATTCCAGGCCGGGAATTAACGGCAGCAGTCTGGGAAAAAAATAATATTGTCGAAGCGTTACCAGTTATTGAAATAATTCCGCATTCCGGATTTTACGATTATAAAAATAAATATACTGCCGGAGCTACTGATTATATTGTCCCCGCAAAAATCAGCGATGAAGTTAAAAACGAAATAAGCGACATGGCCGTAAAAGCTCATAAAATTTTGAAATGTAAATCATATTCGCGCGCCGATTTCAGATTAAGCCCGGACGGAAAAATTTATATTTTAGAAGTCAATACAGCTCCAGGAATGACCGCGACAAGTTTAGTCCCAAAAGCAGCGAACGCCATCGGAATTTCAATGCCGGAATTTGTAAAACATATTGTCGAGGAAGCGCATTTATAAAGGAGAAAAATCTTAAATGTTACTTGAGAGTTTTTATTCTGCCGTCAATATAGTCGTCCCGATGATTATTTTAATACTGTTGGGATTTTCAATGAGAAAATTAAACGTTATTGACCGCCCGGCCATGAAAAAATTTGACGGAATAATTTACAGGATATTTATGCCGACGCTGTTATTTAAAAATATTTATGACATAGATTTTTCCCGCGCAGTTTCATATAAAGTATTTATTTTTGCTGCTTCGTGTTTAGCAGTAATTTTTATAATCGCGTTAATAATTCCCCCAAAAATTACAAGTGACAAGAGTAAAGCCGCCTCAATGGCTCAAGGAATAGTAAGAGGAAATTATATTTTATTTGGCGTAGTAGTGGCCGAAGCTTTATACGGTGAAGGAAATATAGGAACAGTAATATTATTGGGTTCGTTTACAGTTCCAGCAATAAATATTTTATCGGCAGTATTAATTGAAATTCATAAATCCGGCAGAACAAGCCCGGTAAAATTAATAAGAGCTGTCCTAAAAAATCCCATGATAATCGCAACGATATTAGCATTTATATTTGTGACGTTAAAAATAAAAATTCCAGCCCCAATATTTTCAGTCGTAAAAAGTTTAAGAAATTCTACAACTACAGTAAGTTTTATATCGCTCGGAGTCGGTTTAGAAATGATCATGACCGAAGATTTAAAGCCGTTAATTTATGCTTTAATTTTGCGTGTAATTTGTATACCTGTAATTTTTATGACGCTTTCGATTTTATTCGGGTTCAGAGGTCAAGTATTATGCGCATTTATGGTTTTATTTGCTGCGCCTGTAGCTGTTGCTTCGTATCCTATGGCTGTAGCGATGGGAGCTGACGGAAAATTAGCCGGGCAATTAGTTTGCGTAAGTACATTGCTTTCAATTTTCACGATATTTTTATGGACGTTTGGTTTAAGCAGTTTCGGATTATTGTAAGCTGTAACATAAAAATATTTATTAGGCTGGTAATTTTCAAAAAAATTTTTTTATAGCGTATAATTATTTTTAAAATCTGATAATTTATTATTCAGGAGTTGTTGTACACTTGCCACGATATATATGCATACACGGACATTTTTACCAGCCGCCCCGCGAAAATCCCTGGCTTGAAACAGTAGAAGTTCAGGAGAGCGCAGCCCCTTGGCATGATTGGAACGCAAGAATAAGCGCAGAATGTTACAGCAGAAACGCAGCATCAAGAATTTTAAATAATAACGGAGAAATTATAAGAGTCTGTAATAATTATTCTCGAATGAGTTTTAATATTGGGCCAACGTTGTTATCATGGCTCGAAGAAAATGATCCGTTGTGTTATAAATCTATTCTCGAAGCTGATTTAATCGGACGGAAAAAATTTTCAGGACATGGCCCGGCAATAGCTCAAGTTTATAATCATGTAATTATGCCTCTCGCAAATCGTCGCGATAAAGAAACCCAAGTGCGTTGGGGCATTGCAGATTTTGAAAAGAGATTTAAACGCAAACCCGAAGGAATGTGGCTCGCAGAATGTGCAGTGGATACGGAAACGCTTGAAGTTTTAGCGGCCAATAAAATTAAATTTACGATTTTATCTCCGTGGCAGGCTCAAGCAATTAAATTAATTGGTTATGGAAATTGGGAAGATGTTACGGGCGCAAGGGTTGACACGAGACGCGCTTATAAATGTAATTTGCCTTCAGGTAAGAGCATAGCAATATTTTTTTATGATGGAGTTTTGTCGCAAAAAATAGCGTTTGCCGGTTTATTAGATGACGGCGGAAATTTTGCACGCGAATTAATAAACGCTCATGCAGATAACGGTCCGGTTTTATCGCACGTAGCAACTGACGGGGAATCTTACGGACATCATCATAAACATGGAGATATGGCGCTCGCGTATTGTCTTGATTATATAGATCGTTCGGTTGATGCGCAGCTGACGATTTACGGGGAATTTTTGGAATTTTATCCGCCTGAGTTTGAGGTGAAAATTATTGAAAATTCTTCATGGAGTTGTGCTCATGGAGTTGAGAGGTGGCGCAGTGATTGTTCATGCGGAGACGGCACGCCCGGTTATCATCATAGATGGAGGAAGCCATTAAGGGATGCATTAAATTTTTTGCGCGATAAACTTGATAATTTATTTGCCGGAAGTTACGGAGCGCCGGGACTATTTAAAAACACTTGGGAAGCACGCAACCAATATATAAACGTAATTTTAGATCGTTCAGTTGAGAATGTTGATGACTGGTTAAATAAAAATGCTGTTCGTGAGTTAAGTTCTCAAGAAAAAACGCGCGCTCTGAAATTAATGGAAATGGAACGCAATTCACTTTTAATGTTTACTTCATGCGGATGGTTTTTTGATGAAATTTCCAGAATTGAGCCTGTTCAGGTTATGAGATATGCGGCTCGTGCGATTGAATTATCGCGAGAATTATTTAATGTTGATGTTGAGCCGGAGTTTTTAAAAATTTTATCGGAAGCTCCGAGCAATATCCCGGAATTACAGAACGGAGCAAAAATTTATGAATTGCGTGCGCGTCAGGACAGCGTAGATCATACACACATGGCGGCATATTATGGAATTACGTCAATTTTAAAAGGTTTCAGAAATGATTTTTCAGAAGGCTGCTGGGAGTTGAGCGGCAGTGCTGTAAAATTGGGAGAGTCTTCACGGGAATTTTCAGCCGGCACAGTCTGCGTGCGTTCAAAAATAACTGAAGAGGTTGGATATTATTTATTTGCGGTAAATCACGACGGAGGGACTTCAATTTTATGCGGAGTAAGTGAATTTCGAGCCGACGAGCCTTTAACAGTTGATGAAGTAAAAGAACTGCAAATAATTTTTAACAGCCAAAACATGAACAAAATGCTTGTTGAAAAATTTGGATATATGATTTACACGTTAAAAAATATTCCTGCAGATGAGCGCAGAAGAATTGTGCATAAATTATTAAGCCAGGACACCGAAGTATTAGAGAAATCAATAAAAATAATTGTTGATGAACATGACAATTTACTAGAATACTTAACGCTTTTAGGAGCGCGTCCGCCGAAAATTATAAAAGTAGCGGCAGAATTTACATTAACATCACAAATAACACGCGAGTTAAAAAAATCTGAACCAAATATAAATAATATCCGCAGAGATTTGAATCACGCTGCATTCTGGCAGGTTCAGCCCGATGAAGAGCAAATACATTACGCATTTTCAAAAGCTGTTACGCGTTTGATGCAAAAAGCCATTGACACCGAAGCCGATATAAATCAAATAAGAAGCATAAACGAATTAATAAAAGTCTTCACGGAAAATTTTAAATGGCATTTAGGATTATATGAGGCGCAAAATTTATATTATGAGATATTACGCAAGAAGCCATTAAAAAAATATTCTGAGCCTGAAAGATCGGAATTATATAATTTAGGCCGGACGTTATATTTTTCGGATGAGTTTTTGAAATAGTCATGTTTACAAGAAATATGTCCTTAACGAAATTTTTGATCGCGTTGGCGATGTTATCTGCTTCGTGGGATAATATCAGCGTTGACATCGGAGGTTTTACATTTAGATTGACGCAGCTTGCAATTCTTCCAGTGTTTTTATTTTGGAGTTTGAGTACAGTATTTTCGGGAAAAATAAATAAAATA
>CALCEM010000012.1 GCA_937900285.1 uncultured Fretibacterium sp.
GGGAGAAATATTTTCAGAGAATTTTTATTCGGCGGTAATATCCCATGTTTATCCGGAGCATTTATGATTAGATCAAAACTTTTATTAAACAGATTACGAGATAAAAAAATTTTTTACATTTCAAATTGCGGTCAAAATTGGCAGCTTCTTTTACCCGTCGCATGGGATAATAAATGCGGTTTTATAGATAAATGTTTATACACGTATTATGTCAGACCTGACAGCCATTATCATTCAGCAGATTACAGCGAACATATAAAACGGCAGTACATATACGAACAAATAGTAATAAACACGATGTATTTTATAAGTGATGAAGATAAAGCGAAATTATTCCCCGAAGTTCATAAAAAATTTTCGTGCGATCGTTTGCATTTTAGTGCTGAATTAATGTACAAATATTATATTGAAGCAATGAAAGCCGGAGGAAGTTTATTAAAATTCCCGTTTAAAATATTTATACGCTTATTGAAACTGAAAATAAAATTTATGCTGAATTATAAAATTTAAAAATTAAAAAATTAAAAAAATAAAATTTTCCTGTCATCTCAAAAATTATTATTATTATGTATTATATTCATTGCTTTAAGGCTTTAAGGAGTGAATTTATTTGCAGGATAATAAAAATAATAACATGATTAAACATGCTTTCATGATGATGGCAGGGACTTTAATGAGCAGAATTTTAGGACTTGTTCGGGAAATTGTTGTAGCGGCATTTTTCGGAGCTTCTAAAAGTATGGACGCTTTTAACGTTGCTTACACTCTTTCAAATTTAGCGCGGCAGTTATTAGCTGAGGGAGCTTTGTCAGCAGCATTCGTCCCGGTATTTTCGCAGGCTCTAATAAAAGATCGCAATAAAGCTCTAAAACTCGCAAGAAGTTCAATGACAGTATTTTTATTTTTAACGGGCTGTGTCGTAATAATCGGGATAATTTTCGCACCGGCATTAGTAAATATAATGGCTCCCGGCTTTGACGAAGCAAATAAAATTTTATCGACCGGCTTAACCCGCTGGATGTTTCCATTTTTAATATTTATTTCAATGGAAGCGTTGACGATGGGCGAATTAAATAGTTTAGGTTCGTTTTTTGTTCCTGCATTGTCTCCGGCGTTTAGCAATTTAGTTTTTATAATTTCCGCGCCGTTTTTCGCTGGATATTTGGGAGTTTACGGCCTGGCACTTTCAGTTTTATGCGGGGGTGCAGCACATTTTTTAACTCAATGGATTTACAGCATTAAAATGAAAGCGTTTTTATATCCAGTTAGGCCGGATTTTAAGGACCCTGATTTGAAAAAAATTTTAAAATTATTTCTGCCTTATGCTGCGGGCCTCTCGTTAAATCAAGTTAATCCGGTTATTAGCAGAATGTTAGGTTCATTTCTGGAAGCTGGAAGCATTTCGGTTTTAAATTATTCAAATAGGATTTTACAATTACCGCTCGGATTATTTGTAATAGCAATTTCGCAAGCTGTTTTGCCTCAATTATCGCGAGTAAAAAATAATGAAGAGTTCACGGAAATTTTAAGACAAGCAATAAATTTTGCGTTATTTGTAGTTTTGCCTGCTTCACTCGGCGTAATTTTAATTTCAAATTCATTTGTACATTTAATATTTGTTCGCGGTCAATTTAATAAATGGGCGTGGGATGCGACATCTTCATGTTTAGCGTACAGCATGTTAGGTCTTCCCGGCATGGCGTGTTCAACTGTTGTAATGCGCGCGTTATATGCTTTATCAATGTCGAAGGAAGCATTTAAAGTTACATTATTCAGCGTAATTTCAACGGCGATATTTTCGATTATATTAATTTATCCGATGGGTTATAACGGTTTAGCGTTAGCTCCTGGAATAGCGTTTACACTTTCTGGATTGCTGGGATTATTTTACGTTAAACGGAAGATCGGCATAAATTTAAATTTAATTTCGAGATCGCATTTTATAAAATATATTCTCGCATTGATAATAATAATAATTTCAGTAAGCACATTTAAATTTTTCTGGTCATATGATCCCGAAGCAAAATTATTAATTCGTGCGTTATGGGTTTTTTCAATAATATTTTTTAGTGCTGTAACATATTCAATTTTTACGTTTATTATGAAATTCCCGGAGTGGCAGTGGATACGAGAAGCATTTTTAAAGCGCGCATAAATTTTATTTTTATTTATTTTTAATTTAATTTAATTCGTTATAATTATTTTAAACTTAAATGGAGAGTGTAAATAAAAAATGGCGTTTACAGTTTGCGTTTTAACCGCTGCCAAAAAAGAACAATATATCGCAAGTTATATAGCCGGAGATACTCCAGTAACAGGCCATGACGTAATGGCAGAAATGATCGCTAGACATGGTATGCCACAACGCAGAGTAATAGCATGGTTCGTAAATAATTATACTCGTCCGCTAGATTGGACGATTGATGAAGACGCTACCGTTGAATTTATTATGACCGATTCTCCGACGGGTTTAAGAATTTACCAGAGGTCGCTGGATTTTATATTTGTGATAGCATGCGCAAGAGCTACAGGACGTAAAGCGATGTTAAAACATTCAATAGCAGACGGACATTACTGGGAACTTGAGGGCGGAATAGTTACGCAGCTTGATATAGATAGAATTAAAATCGAAATGCAGGAAATTATAAAACGAGATTCGCCGATAACGCGGGAAATTTTAACGATAGATAAAGCCCGGAGAATTTTCCAACGTCAAGGAGATTTAGAGATGTCGGAATTATTTATCCGTGCGAATTTAGATCCTGTTGAAGTTTACAGGTGCGGAGAATTTTACGGATATTTTTGCGGCGGGACGATGGCTTCATCGACTGGTTTATTAAGATTATTCGATATAGTTTTATATGAACAGGGTTTAATTTTAAGATTTCCGACGACAGAAAATCCCGATGAGGTTTCTCACGCTAAAATTATTAAATCGATGGGCGATGTATTTTTTGATTATGCTCACTGGCTGGAAGTTTTAGATTTAAATTATTTAAATAAATTACATCACAGAGTAACAGAGGGGAAAATACAGGAATTAATTTTAATAGCTGAAGCATTTCATTCGCAGCGTTTGGGAAATATTGCGGAAGATGTTGCTTCACGTCCTGTTAAAGTTGTAACGATCGCCGGGCCTTCAGGTTCAGGAAAGACGACATTTTCAGAAAGATTAAAAGTTCAGTTAATGGTCTGCGGAAAAAATCCTGTTACGCTTCCATTGGATAATTATTTTAAGGAGCGCGAAGAATCTCCAAAAGATGAACACGGCGAATATGATTATGAAAGAATTGACGCGTTAGATTTGGAATTACTGGAAAATAATTTAACTGGAATTTTAAACGGCGAAGAAGTTACGACTCCGATTTATAATTTTATAACTGGACGCAAAGAACCCGGGAAAATAATAAAATTGAGGCCGTCGGATGTTTTGATCATGGAAGGTATACACGGTTTGAACGACAGAATTTTAAAAATGATTCCTGATGATTCGCGTTACGGAGTTTTTGTCTCGCCGTTAACTGGAATTTGTATAGATCCTCATAACAGAACGAGCACCGGCGATAATAGATTATTAAGGCGTTTGATTCGAGATTACAGGACGCGGGGGAAATCTGCTCAGACCACGCTTGAAGTTTACCCGAAAGTTTTAAACGGAGCAAAAAAATATATTTTTCCTTACAGAAATCGAGCTGATGCAATTTTTAATTCTGCGCTGCCTTATGAATTAGGAGTGTTGAAGCCGTATGTAGAGCCGTTATTACATACAGTTGATGAAAATTCTCAAGTTTTTAGCGAGGCATTAAGATTATTAAATATTTTGAGGTTTGTGCCTTCGTTAAATAATGACGGTATTCCAAATAATTCAGTTATACGCGAATTTATAGGCGGAAGCTGTCTTGATGTTTAGGCGATGCAATTAATTTTTAACGAAATAAATAATTTACCGGAATATAAATTTTTATGCGAAGACGCGTTAAATTTTTCGCGGGAAGTTCAAAATAATTCAGTGAAATTAATAATGACCTCTCCTCCGTATAATATTGGCAAATCTTACGAGACCAGAATAAATATTAATGAATATATTTCAAATTTTGAGCCTCTGTTAAACGAGTTAAAAAGAATTTTGTGCGATGACGGAAGCATTTGCTGGCAAGTTGGTAATTATGTTGAAGACGGAGAAATTTTCCCGTTGGATATTTATTTTTATGACGCGTTTAAAAATTTGGGCTTTAAATTGCGTAATAGGATAATTTGGCATTTTGGACACGGCTTGCACTGCTCAAAAAGATTCAGCGGACGTTATGAGGTTATATTATGGTTTACTAAGACGGATAATTATATTTTCAATCTCGATGATGTCCGAATACCTTCAAAATATCCCGGTAAAAAATATTATAAGGGTGCTAAAAAAGGCTTGATCAGCGCAAATCCTGCCGGTAAAAATCCGGAAGATTTATGGACTATTGAGAGATTAACTGATGATTGGGACGCGTTGATTTGGGAAATTCCTAACGTTAAAAATAATCATCCTGAAAAATTAAATCATCCGTGCCAGTATCCTGTTGAATTGGCGGAACGTTGTATATTAGCTTTGACAAATGAAAATGATTTTATATTTGATCCATTTGCCGGAGTGGCTTCTACGTTAATAGCAGCGTTGAAAAATAACCGCAGGGCATTAGGTTCAGAACGCGAAAAAAATTATTTTGAAATAGGTTCTGAACGAATAAAAAATTTAAACGCAGGCAATTTAAAAACGCGTCCGATATATCAGGAGATTTATAAACCTCATGAAAATAAGTCAAGTATATAGTCATTTGAATGGCTTGGAATTTTTAATGGTGCGCAAGTCTAAACAGTGGGAAGAAATACAAAACGCAATAAAAAACGTTAATGCTTCGCTCGCCCTAAATAAAATAAGCCGTGAAAAGAATATGAATGGAAAAATTTTATATTCACCTGCGCATTTAAATAAACTTTTTAAGATTGAATTTTTAAATACAGACTGGCGCGAAAACAGGACAGATTATTTTGTGAATGAGGATTTAGATACTACACGCGAAATTATCAAGCTGAAAAATAAAAATGACCAGAAAAAAATAATTATTCAAAATGGTTTTGAAGCATATAGAACGTATAATCAAATAGATTTTGTGAAAGATCGTGTGGCAGTTGAAGTTCAATTTGGGAAATATTTTTCAGTTCAATATGATTTACATGTTAAGCATACATTTTTTTATGAGCTGGGGGAAATTGATGTAGGAATTGAAATAATACCGATGCATAAATTGATGTCTCAGATGTCAACTGGTGTTGCGTGGTACGAAAATGAATTAACGAATATTGTTCGTGAGGGGCGTTCAAATCCTTCAGTCCCTATAATTTTAATTGGTGTTGAGCCTTAGAAAAATGAATTTTGCAATAATTTTAAGTTTAGCAATATTATTAGATTTTGTGTGCAGTGAGAATTTAAATTTTTTAATTCATCCTGTAATTTTAATTGGGAAATTAATTTTATTTCTGGAACGCAGATTAAAGAACGGTTATATATTATGCGCTTTAGTTTTGATCCTAGCAGGAATTACTGCCGGGATTTTTTTATTTATGTTTGATTTTAATATTTTTGCGCAGATTTATTTAATATATTTGGCCTTAGCATGGAGAGATTTAAAAGATGAGACGTTAATAATTGCCGAAAGTTTATTTAAAAATAATATTCCCGAAGCAAAAAAATTTTTATCACGAGTAGTCGGACGCGATACACAAAATTTAAATAAAAACGAAATTTCCCGCGCAACAATTGAAACTATAGCCGAAAATTCAATTGATGGAATTATGTCAGTTATGTTTTATGCTTTAGTCGGATATATTATAAATAAAAATTTGATCGGTGTATTCGTCTGGATTTTTAAGGCTGTCAGTACTTTAGATTCTATGATCGGTTATGAAAAATATAAAAATTTCGGGAAGCCTTCTGCTAAACTGGATGACATTTTAAATTTTTTGCCTGCGAGATTGGGCGGAATAATAATTATTATTGCTGGAGGATTTAAAATCAAGAATTTAAAAATATTTTTGCGCGACAGATTGAAACATAAAAGCCCAAATTCTGCACACGGTGAAAGCGCGTTCGGAGCAGTTTTAAATTTAAAATTGGGCGGAGGAGCATATTACAACGGAAAATTTGAAGAGCGTGAATTTATTGGAGGCAATAATAACCCTGAAGCATTTGATATTATACGGGCGCAGAATTTACTTGACAGGTCATGCGCATTATTTGCAATTGTAATAATTTTCACGGCCGAATTTTTTGCGTTGATTTGTGCATGAAAATACGTTAAAACTAAAAAAAATTTATTTGTGTTATGGATGTGTGAAAGTTTGAGAAAATTTACTGTTGCGATATTTATATTATTTTTATTTTTATTAATATTTTCCGCAAATATTTTAAATGCTTTTCCCGTGAGTTATGATTTACGAAAATTTAACAGAGTAACGAGCGTAAAAAATCAAGGTATACCCGGACCGTGTTGGGCGTTTGCTGCATTAGGTTCGATGGAATCAAATTTTTTAACGCAGTATCCCGGAAATATTACGGATTTATCAGAAATGCATCTCGCTTATTACATGTACAGAAATCCGAAGCCCGAAAAAAATTTTACATCCTGGAAAAAATCCGGAACTCTTAACCTCGAAGGTAATATATTTATGGCGACTGCTTTTTTATCGAGATTGGCCGGCCCTGTTAAGGAGTCATCGCTTGAATATTCATCTTCAGAATTGAGATCGCTCAAAAGCAATAAAGGCAGCCCGGAAAATTATAAACGCGAAATGATTTTAAAAGATGTGTTTTTCATGTCCAGAACTTCGCAGCCGGATAATAATTTACGTAAAAAATTAATTCAAGATTATGGCGGGATCGTAATAAGTTTTTACAGTAATGTGCGTTCATATCACAGCGCTAACAATTCGACGACTTATTTTAATCCTGAACACGGAAATAAAACTAATCACGACGTTATAATAATTGGCTGGGATGATAATTATCCGCGCGAAAATTTTAAGCCTCAACCATCTCGTGACGGAGCATGGTTAATAAAAAATTCTTGGGGAGTGTTACGAGGTTCAGGCGGATATTTTTGGCTTTCATACGATCAATTTATTTACGGCGGAGCGGTGTTCGTAGCTGAAAAAAATAATTCAAGATTAAAACATTACGGCTATGATGATTTAGGCTGGTGTGGAAATTCGAGTTATAAATTTGCAGCGAATATTTTTAAAATAGATTCGGAACGCGAAAATTTAAGCGATATAGGGATTTACACGCCGGAAAATAATATTAATTACGAAATTAAAATTTATGATCTTGGAAACAATAAAAATTTAAATTTGAACTCCGCAAAATTATTAACTGAACTTAAAAATAATATGAATTACGCCGGCTATCATAAAATTAAATTGAACCAAAAAATTTTACTCGAACAAAATAAATATATTGCTGTCGTTGTGAAAATGCCTAAAATATTCCCAGTTGAATTAAAGCGTGAAAAGTATTCAGAAAAATTTATCGTGAATGCTGGTGAAAGTTATTTTTCAAATGACGGCATAAATTGGACTGACGGTTTTAATTTAAAAATGAATGCCTGCATAAAAATTTTTACTGAAACTAGAAATTATTAAATGTTTTGTAGCAAATCAAATTCTGAAATTTAAAATCTGACACGACATTTAAAAAGCAACTCGTTAAACAAATTAATAATTACGGCCATTTAGTGCGCGAATATTTATAATTTTTTACTCGCAAAAAAATCCCAAAAAAAATCTGGGCAGGAATTTAAATTTTTCCCCGTCCAGATCAAATTTTTTTAAATCAAAATAAAATTTACTTCTTTTCGTTATTTTTTTTGCCTGGAAGTGCTCTGCGTCCTCTCATTGTTCCAGGATTATCGGCCTCAACTTTGAACGTCGATAACGAATCACGAATATGCTGAACAAGATCAGCCTGAGTATTTGCTCCTTCTGCAGCGCGTTCGGCTATTGTTGCAGTCTCATCCATGTCGTTTTTAATGCTTTCGAGATTTTCAAGAATTTCCGTTGTAGCCTTCGTAACGTTGTCAATTCCTGAAGCTATTTCACGGCTTGAAGCTGCTTGCTCCTCTGCTACTGCTGCAATATTTTGAATTCTGTCGTTAGCTTTGTCGATTTGCTCCATTGCTTCGGACAATGAATTTTTAGATTCTGAAGCCTTCTCAGTCGTCTGATTCAATAACACTGAAGTTTCATCACTTGCGGTTTTTGTTGCGCTTGCGTTGTTCTGAAGTTCTTCGATCAATCCGCGTACATTTTCAGCAGCACGGCTCGACTCTTCAGCTAATTTTCTGACCGACTCAGCAACTACCGCGAAACCACGTCCAGCTTCTCCAGCGCGGGCAGCCTCAATAGCAGCGTTTAAAGCAAGTAAATTCGTTTGGTCAGCAATCGATGTAATATCTCCGATGATCTCGCCGATCTTGTTTACTGATTCTACAAGCTCCTGAATTTTTGTGCCGCTGTCCTGAGTCTTCTTCTGTAAAATATCCATGTTGGTCATGGTCTCTTCAAGCATCTCGACCGCTTTACCTGCAACCTGAGTCATGTTTGAAATAAATTCAGCGCAATCCGTAGCAGCCTGCGCAGAAGTCATAGAAGCTGCAGACATCTCTTCAGTTCCGGCGTTACTCTCTTGTAATGATGATGAATTTGATTCCATTAATTTAACAACTTGAGTGACTGATTTACGCACATTATTTGCATAATCTAAATTTTTGCCGGCATCTTCATGCATTTTTGAAGCGTTGTCAGTGCTCGTATTCGCTGCCGTTCTTATGTCGCCTATTGAAGTCCTAAGAGAATCAAACATCTCCGAAAGTGAATCACCGAGATCGTTAAGTTCGTCTTTGCCCTCATAATGGAAATCTGCACGCACTGTTGTAAAATCTCCGTTGCTGGCATTCAAAACAAGTTCAACAACACGGGCTAAAGGCGAAGAAATAGATTTTGCGATGAGTAATGCCGTCCCTAATCCAACAACAACCGCTACAATTGCGAGACCTACCATTAATATGACAGATTTATCTAAATCATCATAGCTATCGCTCGTAAGAGTTTTTGTGCGCTCCAAAGCAGAAAGCTCTAATTTTTCCGTCATTTCCTGAAGCCCTAAACAGTCATTAAGCATTTGATTAATTAACGGACCTGTATTATTAAACGCTGTAACAACATCAGCAAATCCGGTCTTGAATGATGCGAACATCGCACGGCCTGAATTTAATTTGTCTTTTACTTCCTGGTATCTCGTTATTTCGTAAAATCTTGTGTACCTTGTCTCAAGTTCAGTGATCTGGTTCAAGACATCGCCCAATGCTCTCGTATCTTTGTTAGCAAGTCCTGCCACAAATGCACGAGCAGCTATAAATAATCTTTCGCGTAATTCTTCAGCTGTACGTAATCTGTTAATTGATGCCTGCGCCTCGTTCGCGCTTCCGTTTGAGCGTAATTCCTGTAACGTCGTCTGATACTGAAGGTTAATTACTTCGGCTAAAAGTTCAAGCAATGAATTTGTATCGCTCGTAAGTTTTTCCGCAGTTACTTTTTTGCTCTTTAAAAATGCCTGAACTCTTTCGAGATTCGTCATACTGGTTCTGGCAGGTGCTTCCATGTCTGCAACAGATGCCAATGAAACGAGCCTCTTATCAGCGTTATACATTCTTTTACCGACATCAAGTTTTGCGCGGAATGTCTCAAGATTTTTTTTCGCTGATTCAACATCTTCATCGCGCTCTTCGTACATTATGCTGCGCATTGAAGTTCTTGTGTTAATGAGAAGTGTTTTTAATTCCGTTGCATATTCCATCTGATTGGCGACATTCTGTAAAAATAATATGTCCTCTTGAACGTTCGAGATGCTTATCCAGCTCATGAATACCGCAACAGCAAATAACGCAAGAACAAAACCAAATCCTAAAGCTAATTTCCCGGTGATACTAAAATTTTTTAACATGCTTTAAATTTCCTCCTGAATTTTATTTTTTTATTCTCAACGCAAAATTTTTTATGTAGCAGGAACGATCCCCTCCTTAGCCATAAGCCACGAAAGAGCCGCAAAAGTTTTACTATCTCGTATAGTCCCATCCTGTAAAAGTTTTGGAATCTTTTCAAATTCTATTTCAATCGAGCTGACGTTTTCATCTTCGTCTTGAGGCAATGAAGAACTTTCAAGATCATACGCTGCAAAAACCGTAACATATTCCGTGCAAAATCCAGGCGAAGCATAAAACCCGCCGATCTTTATTAATTTGCCGGCCTTCACTTTTAATTCTTCTTGTAATTCGCGTTCTGCAGCTGTGTAAGGATCTTCGCCAGCTTCTATTAAGCCCGCACAAATTTCAAGCGTCATCTCATCAACAGCATATCTATACTGGCTTACGAGCAAAACGCTCCGATTATTCGTAACGGCTAACATTCCAACGGCTGATTTATGTTCAACTACTTCACGCTTTGCAATATGCCCGGAAGGAGTTTTAACATCATCGGCGCGCAAACTTAAAATATGTCCGTCAAATATACGGTTCTCGTTTACACAAATTTCTCTGAGATCATTCATATCCGGCATAAAAACACCTGCCCTAAAATTTTATAATTATTTGGAGATTATAGCGCATAAATCTTTTTTAATATATTCATTTACTGGATAATATCGCCGACATTTAAGCGCATTCCGTTGACCCATTCTAATCCCGAAATTTTATTTTTGCCCTCGTTTTGGACTTCGATTATTTCAACAGAATTTTTTTCACAGGCAATTATTAAAGCTGGATCAATCTGCAAAATTTCGCCTGGAGTTCCGGATTTATTATTTAAATTTACCCGCCAGAATTTGACGCGTTTATTTTTTATTTTCACGAAAGCTCCGCCCGACATATCAAAAGCCCGGACGCAATTATTAAACTTCATGGCCGGGATATTAAAATTAATTTCGAGTTCGGATTTTAAAATTTTGGGTGCATAACTTGAATTATTTTCATTTTGCTCGTTTAAATCTAAATCCGGTAAATTATTCACGGCATTAAGTGCGAGTTCACTGCCTAATTTTGCAAGAATTTTATATAAATCCGAAGCGTTTAAATTTAAATTATTGTTTTCCTGCTCAAATTCTTTTTGCGAAATTATCGGGCCATCGTCCATACCAGGCATTAATTTAAATAAAGTTACTCCGAAATTTTTATTATTTTCCAGAATTGCCCGCTGTATCGGAGCTGCACCCCTAAATTTTGGCAATAACGACGGGTGAATATTCCAGCATCCGAATTTTGGAGAATTTAAAACGGGTTCGCGGATCATTTCGCCGAAATCAGTTATAAAAATTAAATCCGGCAAATTGTTAATTAAATTTTCATCCCTGCATAATTTTTCAGTGCGAACGACATTTAAATTATTTGAAGCGCAGAAATTTTCAACATGTGAAGGAATTAATTTATTATTTCGTCCTGATCTGGTTGGCATTCCAGTAATAATTTTATCGAAGCTGATCGAACGCGTTAAATTTTCCAGACAATACGCCGCAAAAATTCCAGTTCCGACAAACCAAATTTTATATTTATGATTAAATTCGCACTCCAAAATTAAAAATGTCCTCCGGTGTTTTTCATTAATTTTTTTCTGATGGCTGATTTCTTTAAATTTGAGAGATAATCTATAAACACTTTGCCATTTAAATGATCCATCTCGTGTAAAAATGCTCGTGCCGTGTAGCCTTCAGCCTCTAAAATATTTATATTTCCTGTTTCGTCTTGAGCTTTAATTTTTACGTGATTCGGCCGCTTAACATTCGCGTAAATTCCGGGAAAACTTAAACAGCCTTCTTCTCCTAATTGTTCGCCATCGCTTTCGATAACTTCCGGATTAATAAGCACGTAAGATTTTTGATCATATTCGACAACAGCAATTTTTTTTAAAACTCCAACTTGAGGGGCAGCAAGTCCAACGCCGTCAGAAGCTCTCATTGCTGCAAATAATTTTGAAATAAAATCTGATAATTCATCATCAAAAATTTCTACTGTTTTGGATTCTTCTTTTAAAATTGGATTTGGATAACGTAATATTTTTAATCCTCCGTCTACTGCTTCAAATTCTTCGCTCAAAAAATATACACTCCTTAACTTGAAAAATTTTTGTTTATTTTACTTTAAATTATTTTAATTATTGCGAGAGATATAAATTTTATTCACGTTTAATAATTTTTGCGATTGACTATTTTTAACATAAAAAATTATAATGCACTGGGAATTTTAAAAATTTAAAAGGGAGTTGGATTCATCTTGCAAAATTTAACTGAAGACATTGAAAAATATATTTGTAAATTATTCGATGAATGCGAGGACACTTTTATAAAAATCCGCCGTAAAGCTCTGGCCGAACAATTTGAATGCGTCCCAAGTCAAATTAATTACGTGTTAAGAAGCAGATTTACACCTGAAAAAGGTTATGTAATTGAAAGTCAACGCGGCGGACATGGTTTTATAAGAATCGTAAAAGTTGCGTGCGATACTCCAACGATGAAACTCGATCACATAAAAGAAATAATCGGAAATTCAGTGACCGAACATGACACAAAAGTCGTAACAAAAGCATTTCAGGAACGTGATTTAATTTCAATGCGCGAAAGAATTTTAATTGACATGGCATCACATTATATTCAGTATATAAGCGAACGCGTGCCGAATTTTAAAACGGAACTCGCCGAGAGACTTAATGCTGACATGCTGAAAAAAATGTTACAGGCTCTCATGATAACAGGTGCACAAGATTCAGAATCAGAATAATTTTATTTTATTTTATTATTTTATTTTGAAGGAGTGAATTTAAATGAGCAAACCCGAAAAGACTTTAGGTATACTCGGAGGAATGGGGCCGGCAGCTACAGCGGAATTTTTGAGAATATTGGCGCGTGATGTTCCTGCTGAAAATGATTCTGAACACCCAAAAATAATTTTATTGTCCGACCCTGAAACTCCAGACAGAAGCGATGGCCTAATGGGTATAGGTCCCGATCCTTTGCCGGTGATACGTAAAAATTTATTTAAATTAATTGAATGGGGTGCGGAAGTTTTGGCTGTTCCGTGTAATACAGCTCATTATTTTATAGACAGATTTCGCGATGAAATTCCAGTCCCGTTAATTCACATTGTCGAGGAAACTGTAAAAGCTGCTATAGAAATAAGTTCTGGAAATTGTTCGTGGTTATTAGCGACAACCGGAACGCAGAAAAGTTTAATTTATCCTGAATGCGCTTCGAGAATGAATTTTCATTTTTTAAGGCCGTCCGATGAACAGCAGGAAAAAATTCAGCAGGTTATACGCCTCGTTAAATCGGGAGAATTAAACACAGCCGGAGAAAATTTGAAAAATGTAATAAATGAATTATGGCATGAACGTAATGTTTCAGTTACGATGGGTTGCACTGAATTGCCTCTGGCTTATGCTGTTTCGGGTTTGCCTGCTGATCGTCAAGTGTCGAGTTTAAAAGCTCTTAGCGATGCGTGCATAAAATTTTTATACGGAAAATAATATATAATTCGAAAATAATTTAATATTAATAAATTTTTAAATTTTTATGAGAGGGATTTTAAATATATGCATGAATACGATGACGGTACAGATGAAATAACTTTACTCGATATTTTTAATATTATCTGGAAGGGTAAAAGAATAATAATTTTATGTACGATTTTATGTGCGATTTTAGCTTCTGTTTACGCGTTTACTAGAGTTCCAATGTATGAAGCTGTTTGCAGAATAATGCCTCAAGGCGGGGGCGGTGGCGGTCCTTCGCTGGGAGGTCTTGCGGATTTTTTTGGAGTCTCGTTTCGTTCAGCATCTAGAATTTCGGTAATTGGAATTTTAGAAAGTGATACATTTGCGGATGCGATGATCGACAGGTTTAATTTAATGGAGAAATTCAGCTCGGATATTCGCGTAAATGTTCGTGCTGCTGTTCATGGATTAGTGAAAGCCGAATCTCCTAAAACTGGTGGCGGAATTATTACAATTTCTGTAACTGATAAAGACCCGGAATTTGCGGCGGAATTTGCTAACGCTTCAGTTGAAGAAATACAAAAAAGGTTGCAAGAAATTTCAAACGAGAGTGCTATACAGAGGCGGGCATTTTTTGAAAATCAATTGATACAGGCTCAAAAAGAATTAAACGAAGCAGAGGACGCAATTATAAAATATCAACAGTCTCGCGGAGTAATTGCCTTTGAAGCTCAGACGCAGGCACTTGTTTCATCGATGACTAGTTTACGCAATCAAATAGCAGCCAAAAATGTAGAAATTTCCACTATGAAAAGTTATGCACGTGAAGATAACCCGAATTTAAAATTAGCTCGTTCACAACTCGAAGCAATGACAAAAGAATTACGCAGGCTCGAAGAAGAACAGAAAAAAATTGATGCAAGCACAAAAATGAGATCAAGAAATAATAATGACTCCGGCCATGTTGATTCGCTTTCATCAATTGGAGAGCTTCCGGAAATGGGTATAGAGTATCAAAGATATTTGCGATCCCTAAGGTTTTCGACGGCAAAATATGAATCAATGTTACGGCAATATGAGGGCGCAAGATTAACGGAAGCGAATGATCTCTCAACAATTTCGATAATTGATTATGCGACAGTTCCAGATTATCCGACTGGCAGGAAGCCAAGAACATATATAATGTTGGGAACATTGGGCGGAATTGCGGTCGGTATATTTTTTGCATTCATAGCGGAACATTTAAAGGCAGCGTATAAAATTCAGAAGAGACGTGAAGCGCGCGAAGAATTAGAGGACGATGAGTGGGAAGATTAATTTAATTTAATCTGGTTAATCTGGTTTAAAAATTTTTAACAGGTTTATAATAGCCCCCGTATTTTAAAATTTTAATGCGGAGGTTATTTTTTTTTATGATTAAAAAATTTTTATTGGTGTTAAGTTTTATTTTTATATGTAATTCTCTTTACGCTGAAAATTTAAATATTTCGAAGCCCGATGACTTGAAAAATATTAAAATCGGAACTCAGCGCGGAACAATTGCTGAAGGTATTGCGCGTAATATGCTCGGCAAAAATGCTAAAGATCAATTAACGACTTATGAAAAGGCAACGGATGTAATTCAGGCGTTAAAAGTTGGAAAAATTCAGGGGGCAATTATGGACGAAGCTCCGGCGATACAATTTTATAGAAATGATCCGGAAATTTTAAAAATTTTACCTGATGCAATGACAACGGAACAATATGCTATAGGATTTAAAAAAGGCAATTCGGAATTACTGGCGCAGGTTAATAAGGCGTTAAGCGAAATAAAAGCAGATGGCTCGCTTGAAAAAATTATGTTGAAGTATAAAGAAGATCCGACGGCTGCTAAACCTGAAGATATTAATTTAAACAAAGGTGCTTCAGGCGGGAAATTATATTTAGGGACTGAATCAGTATTCCCTCCCTATGATATAAAAGTCGGCGATGGTTATACGGGAATTGATATTGAAATGTGCGCGTTGATTGCTCAAAAATTAAACAGGGAACTTGAAATTATTGCATATCCTTTTGATTCGTTGTTTATGGCTGTAAATTCCGGAAAAGTTGACATGATTTGCGCAGGAATAACAGTAAATAAAGAACGTAAAATGTTCACGGATTTTTCTGAGCCGTATGAAGACGCTAAACAAGTAGCAGTAATTTTAAAATCAGATTACGCAAAATAAATTTAAGTCGAATAAATAAAAAATAAATACATTGCGTGAATGTGAAAATATTTTATATTTATGCAGTGTATTTTTTATAATCGAGTGTAATGGAGCTATAAACGTGAAGAATGAAAAAAGTGTAAATATATTGCACAAAATAAAAATTAAATTATTATGCCTTGTAAATAAATATTATCGTTTATATTTTAAAAATCTGCCTAAATATTTGGAAGCTGAAAACGTTCCGGATGATTTTACCCCAACTAAAAAAATTTATCCTGGTTTAAAAATTGCTGTCTACACTGCTATAACGGGCGGATATGATTTATTAAACGAGCCGTCGTTTATCGATAAAGATTTTAAATATTTTGCGTTTACCGATTTTGATTTTAAAAACAGCGTCTGGACAAAAATAAAAATTCCTGATTCGTTAAATAATTTAAATAACGCAATGAAAAACAGATATATAAAAACTCATCCTGATGAATTTTTTAAGGATTTTGATTACAGTATTTACATAGACGGAAAGTGCGAAATAATAGGGGACATCCGTAAAATAATTTATTCAATGATAGAAGCTAATAAAAAAATTGGAATATTTCAGCATCCATCCAGAAATTGTATTTATGAGGAAATGGCTGCGTGTTATGTAGACAAAAAAGCTCCCAGAAAAATTTTAATTGAACAGATAAAAAAATATAAATCTGAAAAATTCCCGGCTAAATTTGGATTGTTCGAGAATGCAATTATTATCAGAAAGAGCAATGACCAGGATATAAATAAAATTATGTCATCATGGTGGAAAGAAATTATTTTATATGGACGCGATCAAATAAGTCTGCCTTATGTATTGTGGAAGCTAGGATTTGATAAAAATTTTATATTTTCGCCCGGCCGCAACGTCTGGAGATCAAAATATTTTAAATTTCATGAACACGTGTGATAAAAATTAAATTTCAAATTCGTACGATTCGAGAATTTTTATAAATTAAGCAAATTAACCGGAGAATTAAAGATGAATAAAATAATGTTAAAATTTCACGCGATATTTTTAAATAAATATTTTGGAGGTAAAAATTTTTTATGCCTTATGATTTTGCAGCAATAGAAAATAAATGGCAAACTCAATGGAATAATTTAAAATGTTTCGAGAGCGAAGTCGATGAATCTAAACAAAAATTTTTTTGTCTGGAGATGTTTCCATATCCAAGCGGTGCGCTTCACATGGGACATATTCGAAATTATTCGATCGGCGATGTTTTAGCAAGATTCCTGCGCAAAAATAATAAAAATGTCTTGTACACAATCGGTTTTGATTCGTTCGGAATGCCAGCTGAAAACGCAGCTATAAAATTTAAAACTCAGCCGCATGACTGGACGTTAAAAAATATTGAATACATGACAAAACAATTAAAACGCATGGGCTACAGTTATGACTGGAGGCGCGAGGCTGTTACATGTCTGCCGGATTATTATAAGTGGAATCAATGGATTTTTTTGCAGATGTATAAACGCGGCATCGTTTTTCAGAAGGAAGCTCCAGTAAATTGGTGCGATTCATGCGGTACTGTTTTGGCAAATGAACAGGTTGAAGACGGAAGATGCTGGAGATGTAAAAACCCAGTCACGAAAAAAAATTTAAAACAATGGTTTATAAAAATTACGGATTATGCTCAAGAATTGCTTGATGATATTGAAAAAGATTTACAAGGCTGGCCCGCACGTGTAAGAATTATGCAAACGAACTGGATCGGAAGATCTGAAGGTGCAAGATTAAAATTTGGAGTTCCGGAATTAAATTATAATATCGAAGCATTTACAACGAGATTTGACACAATTTACGGCGTTACGTTTATAGCATTAGCTCCGGAACATGAATTAATAAAAATAATGCTGAAAAATTTAAACGAAGATGACGCGGAAAATTTAAATAATTTCGTCAAAAAAATTTCTGCTCAGTCTCAAATAGAACGCTCAGATGCCGGAGCTGAGAAATTAGGTTTCAAAACTCCATTTTACGGCGTGCATCCTGTTACCGGTGAAAAAATTCCGATTTACGTGGCAAATTATATTTTAATTGAATACGGAACGGGCGCAATTATGGGAGTTCCAGCGCATGACAGCCGGGATTTTGATTTTGCACGCAAATATAATATAAAAATTATTCCCGTCATAAACCCCGACGAAAAAAATATTTTAAACGGCGATGAAATGTCTCAAGCATTTGAAGAAGATGGGATCGTATGCAATTCCGATAAATTTAACGGCCTCAAAACTCAGGACGCAATAAAAAAAATGATCGACTGGGGCGAAAAAAATAATATTTGTAAACGTGAAGTTAATTTTAAATTGCGTGATTGGCTGATCTCTCGTCAAAGATATTGGGGAACTCCGATCCCGTTTGTTTATTGCGAAAAATGCGGAGTCGTTCCAGTTCCGGAAGATCAATTACCCGTAAAACTTCCTGAAGATGTCGAAGTGAAAGAAGTCGGGCATTCTCCGTTATTAGATCTGCCGGAATTTTTAAACACTACTTGCCCCAAATGCGGAGGCCATGCAACGAGAGAAGCTGACACAATGGACACGTTTTTTTGTTCGTCATGGTATTTTGATCGCTATTGTTCGCCAGGATTTAACGAAGCTCCGTTTAAAAAATCTGATGTAGATTACTGGATGCCGGTCGATCAATATATTGGCGGAATTGAGCACGCATGTCTGCATTTAATTTATGCGAGATTCTTCGCGAAATTCTTAAGTGATATAGGCATGACCGAATATCGAGAGCCGTTCATAAATTTATTAACTCAAGGCATGGTAATCAAAGACGGCGCAAAAATGTCCAAATCTCTCGGCAACACCGTAGACCCGACCGAAATCGTAAAAAAATACGGCGCTGATACAGTGAGATTATTTATTTTATTCGCTGCTCCGCCCAATAATGATCTCGAATGGTCCGACAGAAATGTTGAAGGTGCGCACAGATTTTTAAACAGGGTTTGGCGTTTGGTCGAGGACAATTTAGAAAATTTAAAGGCTCACAATAAAATTATTTCGGTCGATGAAATTAATAATAACGAGCTGAAAGATTTCAAGCGCAAAATTCACGAGACAATTAAAAACGTAACTCGCGATATTCAGGAAGAAAAACAATTTAATACAGCTATAGCCCGTTTAATGGAGTTAACAAACTCGATTTATCAAATTAATATTAATGACGACATCGCAAATAATTTAAAGCGTGAAGCAGTTGAAATTTTATTAAATTGTTTATCGCCGTTTTGTCCGCACATAACTGAAGAATTATGGCAGATGCTCGGACATGAAAATATTTTGAGTCTGGAAAATTGGCCGAAATATGACGAAAAAGCTTTAAAACGCGACAACGTTACTATAATTGCGCAGATTAATGGCAAAGTTCGCGGAAAATTTGAACGTCCCGCAGGAATTTCTGAGGATGATTTAAAGGCTACGATTTTGAGCGAGAAATTAATTCAGGAAAAAATTACGGGCAAAAATATTTTAAAAATAATCACCGTTCCTGATAAATTAATAAATATCGTCGTCAAATAAAAATTTTTGTAATTATAATAAATATTCCTCTCTCGTAAAAAAGAGAGGTTTTTTATTTACACATGCTCTGAATGTTGTATAATACACATGATCTTAAATGTTTTATAAATTAAATAGCTTGCCGATTTTATTTTTTATCTAGCTGGAAGGAATTAAATTCAAATGATTTTAAATAAAAAATTTATCCCGCTTTTAACTTCGATGTTAATTTTATTTTGCTGTAATGTTTCGTTCGGTTTGGAAAGAGTTGATCCGGCTTTACATAAATGGATGCGAGAAACAAATATAGGCACTAAAGACAAAACCCAAACTGTTGAATTAAAAGTTACATATTATTCAAATGAATATGTGCAGGAATTAATAAGAGTTCAAGCTGAAAAAAATTTGTGGACAAATTCCGAAATGGAAGACTATAAATATGCGTTGTTGAAGCGTTTAAATTTTAATGAGTATATTCCGTTTAATATTAATATGTATGTTGAAGGTATTCCGGTTTATGCTCAACCGTTTGATAAATATTTAACGTTGACAGTCGGAAGAAAAAGATATAAACCTGTTGATTATGATAAGCAGTTTAATTTAAAAATTTCAGGAAGACGCGAAGGAATGATATTTTTTTCAAGATATGACGAGAAAACCGGCAAAGATATTTTAGAAAAGGCTCGCGATGTGAGATTAACTATCGATGGTTCGATTGCTTACGCTCTTGCTTCCAGAGGAGAAGTAACTTGGGTTTGGGACATAACAAAAGATAAGCCGTCAGAAAAAACAGGAGCTGCAGCCGCCAGACTCGAAATTGACAGATTAATAAAGCGCGTAAATAAATTAAATGCTGACAGAAAAAAATTACAGGATCAGGTCGACGTGATAGACAAAGAATTAAACGAAGTAAATACGAGAATTGATGAGCTTCAGGAAGTAAATTAATAAATTAAATTAAAATTAAAAATAAAAAAATATAACTTGACTCGAAAGGAAGTAAATTTAAAAAATGAAAATGGACAAAATTGCGGTTTTAACCAGCGGCGGAGATTCTCCCGGCATGAATGCTGCAGTGAGAGCCGTTGCGCGTACTTGTATGTTTAATGATAAAGAATGCATCGGCGTAATGAGAGGTTATGAAGGTTTAATCGATGGTGAATTTATTCCCCTTGATCGTGCAGCAGTTGGCGGAATAATTCACAGAGGCGGAACAATTTTAAGAACTGCACGCAGCGACAGATTTAAAACGCCGGAAGGTCGCGAGATGGCTGTTGCAAAAATGCGTGAGGCCGGGATCGATGGACTTGTAGTAATTGGCGGAGATGGTTCGTTTCATGGTGCGAAGGCTTTACATGATATGGGCTTCCCAACTGTAGGAATTCCCGGAACGATCGATAATGATATTACAGGAACAGATGAGACGATCGGATTTGATACGGCTGTCAACACTGCGCTTCAGGCAATTATGAAATTACGCGACACAGCTTCGAGCCATGAAAGATTATTTATTGTCGAAGTCATGGGACGTAACGCCGGTTTTTTAGCTCTTGAGGTTGCAGTTGCTTCAGGTGCGGAATATGCAGTCGTGCCGGAATTGCCTTTAAGCATTGGAAATTTGTGCAAATTATTGAGAAATTCTCATGATGAACATCGCAGTCATACGTTAATAATTTTGGCTGAAGGAGTTATGACGGCTGCAGAGATGCGCGAAAAATTACAGGACACCGGCGGATATGATGCACGAGTGACTGTTTTAGGATATATTCAACGCGGAGGCGCTCCTACTTCGTTCGATGTCGTTTTAGCTACTAGGATGGGAGCATTTGCCACCGAAGGTTTATTAATTGGCAAATCCGGAGTAATGGTCGGGAACATAAATCATAAACTCGTATTTAATGATCTCGAACGCGCTTGGAGCGAACATAAATCATTAAGCCCGGAATTATTAAGCCTCGTCAATAAGATGAATTAAAATTTTTTGAAATTACGCCGGAGGGTGTTTAATAATAATAATATTAATAATAAAATTCTTTCCGGCTGTAAAATAAAATCATGTAAATAAAATAATAAGGAAAATAAAAATATAATGTCAGAATTAAATCAAACAGAACTTGAGAGGATTTTGGATTTACATCTGAAATCTCAAAACGATAACGATATTAATAAAACCGAAAAAACAAAAACTAAACGCGCCGCAAAATCTCAGAAAAAAACCGAAGAGACCGAACAAGCTCAACCATCGGAAGATGTAATTAAAAAAGCTGAACAGGAAGAGATCGCAAAAATTGAAGAACCAGAAATTAAAACAGTCGACAAAAATAAAATTCCTGAAATCGAATCAGAAAATGAAAACGAAACTGAAAATAATACGGAACGCGATTTAAAACCAGCAAAAAAAATTCAGCAAAATAATAAAAATTTTTCTCAGCAAAAAGATTTAAAAGATTCCCGCGAAATGATCCAGCATCCTAAACCGAAATATACTTACGCAATTTTAGGAGCAAGAAACTTAAACGATTTAAAACGGATCGCAAAAGAATTTAACGTAAATGTTTCTAATTCTGTACGCAAAGATGATTTAATATTCTCGATTTTGAGAGCGCAGGCCGAAAGCATGAATTACAGATTCGGGGGCGGAACTCTCGAAACTTTGCCGGATGGTTTTGGATTTTTGAGACCGAAAGGAATGCTGCCTACTGATAGCGACGTATATTTATCGGCTTCACAAATTAGGCGTTTTGGTTTGAGAAATGGCGATGTTGTTTGGGGATTGATTCGGCCTCCGAGAGATCAAGAACATTACGAAGCATTATTACGCGTTGAAACTGTAAATTATTCTGATCCTGAATATTCGAGACGCAGGCCAATTTTTGGAGATTTAACGCCGATATTTCCGAATAGACGTTTAAATTTAGAATATGAGCCTAAAGACATAGCGACAAGACTTGTAAACATGTTCGCGCCGATTGGATTTGGTCAAAGGGCTTTAATTGTTTCGCCGCCTAAAGCAGGTAAAACGACATTATTAAAACGTATTGCCCAATCAATTTCAGCGACTTCACCAGATGTAATTATTATGGCTTTATTGATCGATGAACGTCCCGAAGAAGTTACGGACATTTCGCGATCTGTTGACGGTGAAGTTATCGCTTCAACTTTTGACAGACCAGCAGATGAACATATACGCGTTGCAAATTTAGCACTTGAAAAAGCAAAAAGACTCGTCGAAGCAAAAAGAGATGTCGTTATATTGCTCGATTCAATTACCAGACTCGCGCGGGCTTCAAATTTAACTGTACCGCCATCGGGCCGCACATTATCCGGAGGTCTTGATCCGTCTGGATTATATTTCCCTAAAAGATTTTTCGGATCTGCTCGAAATTTTGAAGAGGGCGGCAGCTTAACAATTATCGGCACGGCTTTAACTGAAACCGGCAGCAGAATGGACGATGTAATTTACGAAGAATTTAAGGGCACTGGCAACATGGAGTTACATTTATCGCGAAAATTAGCAGATCAAAGAATTTTCCCGGCAATCGACATAACTAAATCAGGAACGAGACGCGAAGAATTATTAATCCCGGACGATGAATTAAAACGTTTATGGGTTCTGCGCAAAAGAATTTCAGGAATTGATGAGGCGGGGGCATTAAATTTAATTCTGGATAAATTAAAGCAGACTAAAACCAACGAAGAATTTTTACAATCAATAAAATTATCTTGATTTATATTTATATCCAGGCTCGAACCAGAACGGGAAATAAATTCTAAAATGTGTAATATTATTTAACGCTTGATCATTTCTGCCGGTTGCTTCGGGTAATTTTTGCCAGTTGCCTCCCGAAATTCTGCATAATATTAAAGGTTTGCGGCCGTAAGTGCTCCAAGTTGAATTTAATTTTTCGTTTTTGCTGGTTCCGGGCAATAAAGATTTTTTAAATAAAGGTTCATGGCCTTCTAAATTTAAATTATTTGGTAATGGTGAAATAATCATCCATTGAGTTAATTTCCATGCGTTGATCATTTCATGAGAATATAAAGCGTGATTTAACGGAATAATTTGAAAGCCGCCGATCTGATTATATTTTGAAGTTGTTACGTCTATTACGCCGGAATGTGAAGCGCGTATTCTGCCTTTATCCTGATAGATTCCGCCTAAAAATCTGCCGGAACCTTTAACAGGTCTGATAACTCTCGCAATAATTTCAGGCCCGGAATTTTTATAAATTATTACTCGTCCTCCGGGTCTATTTTCGAAATCTGCCATATAAATATTTTGTTGGGCAGGTAAATCAGTGCGGATAATTAAAATTTCGTTTTCACCTGGAATATTATCGAGGTCGCGTTCAGAATTTGTAATAATATTTTTTATCGTGACTTTTGAACCTGTAAACGGCGCATAACCTCCAAAAATTCCAGAACCTGCAGGCATCTCAAGCGAGTAATATGCTCCCGGTCTCGCAGCTGGTGCAACTGTCACGGAAGGCACGAGACTTATAATTTTTCCGCGATCGTTCTCGACGTTGATTAAAATATGAACTGCATTAACGGCAGAAGCGCAAACAGTTGAAGGCGCACTCCATTTGCTGGCGGTGTAAGCAGGGTAATTTATTTTTGTCGGGACTTGCAAAACTTTTCCGAGCTTGATAATTTTTTCATCGGGCATGACGGCTATAACATCAGAATTAATTTTACTTGGAATCTGAAGCTCAATATAATTATTATACGCGTGAGTTTTTGAGCCTAAAATTAAAATTAAAATCTGGACTATAAAAAATTTTTTCATCATATTATCGGTGCCCACCACACAGCCCAAATATTACAAATTGCATGATAAATTATTGACGGCATAACAGATTCACCGCGATAACGCAGCCAACCCATTATTAAACCCGGGAAAAATGTCGCCACCCTCATCCAGCCTCGAATTACTACTAAATGACTTAACGCAAAAAATATTGAAGTTATGAAAATCGCAAAATAATTATTTTTAGTGTAACGCGCTATTAAAGTTTGAATAAATCCTCTGAAAAATGTTTCTTCAATGAAGGCCGCTGCTATTCCTCCGCCTAAATTATCGAGTGCCCGTAAAAATTCAGGATGATGAGGGCCGGGACCTCCGTATTTAATAGGCCAGTGCATTGAAATTATTGTCAACGGGATTAAAGTGATCGCAAGACAAATTATTACATCTAAAACAGATTTTTTTGTCATGAACCATTTCAGGCCAAATTCTTTTTCATTCTCGTTTTTAAATCTGCACCACTCGTAAGGAAAATATAACATGAATGCAGCTATTAACAGCCCGATTAAACTAAGCATATTTTTAAATTAAATAATTAAATTACTTTTAGAGCATCACTAATAAATTGAAACGCGTTATTTATATACCTTGAAATAAAAAATCTGTTCGTATATAAAGTTCCGGAAATTCGCCACAATAAAATTATTACCGGCACTGCCACAATAAAAGCACCAGTCTTATAAAATATTTTCGCAGGAATTTTCCCCCAGCTCTCAAATAATGCTTCAATCAGCCAGCCCGTTACCATGAATGCAAATCCCAAAACCCAAACAGATAAGCCCAAAACAATTTCAGTGTTTACTACTCTCAATTTATTAATTCACTCCTGAAAAAATTTTATTTAATTATATGCTAGACTTTTAGAAAATATAAATTTATTTGGAGGTTATATTTTAATGCGAAAAGTTTTATTTTTAATTTTTGCTTTCATTTTATGTTTTAATTCAATTTGTTTCAGTGCTGAAGTTGATGCCCCGAAAGTTTTGGCGCGGGTGAACGGCGAAGATATTACGGAAGCGGAAATTATGCCGTTTTTGTTATCGCTCGGAGGTCAGGCCATGATGTTATATAATTCCGAACAAGGCCGAAAAATGATAATTGATGAAATAATTTCAATAAGATTATTCGCGCTCGATGCTGAAAATAAAAAAATTGATCAAACACCGGAATTTCAAGCAAGAATTTTAAATGTTAAACGCAGCATGTTAGCTCAGGAATTAATAAAAGAAGTCTTAAAGGATTCAGCTATAACTGAAGAAGACGCTAAAAATTTTTATGCTGAACATATTAACGATTATTTTACGAGGCCGGAACAAGTTCACGCGAAACATATTTTAATCAGTGATGACGTAAACAGCCAGGATAATATTATAAAAATTCAGGACGCTTTAAAAAATAATGTTCCGTTTGAAGATTTAGCGCAAAAATATTCACTTGATCCCGGCAGTGCTCAAAACGGTGGGGATTTAGGAGAATTTTCAAGAGGCATGATGGTCCCGGAATTTGAACAGGCAGCATTTAATTTAAAAAATTCCGGAGATATTTCGCAACCCGTTAAAACTCAATTCGGCTGGCATATAATAAAACTTGAAAATAAAATCCCGTCCGGTGTAGTTCCGTTTGAAGATGTTAAAGATCAGTTAATGCAGGAATTACAGAATCAGAAAAATTCAGAGCTGATTAAAAAATATTCTGATGGGTTGGAACAAAAATACAAGGTTGAAAGATTTTAAAATAAAATTTAAAAAAAATGCCTCCCTTTAAGTTTGGGAGGTTTATTTATTTTTACGAGTTGAACGGCTCTAACCTTCTGAATAATTCTTTTTTATCATGGCCGATTATAAGCGTTAAAGATGTAGCGCGCTTATCAGGTTGTATTAATCCCTCGTTTTTGATTCCGCATAATTCTGCGAGTGCTTTCGCTCCCTGTTTGGCGCTGTCGTCATCACCGGGCGGATAAATTATGCTGGTAGCCTTGTAATCATAATGCCGGGCGTTTCCAGTGTACGGGACTTCAATGCCGATTTTCTGAAAAATTTGCGCAGCACGGCGGCCAATACCTTTTTCACCATCTCCGTTTAAAATTCTTATGCTTAAAATTTTTTCGCGTAATTCAGAAACTTTTTCATTATCGAAGCCAGCTATTTTTAATTCCGGGCTTTCGTTTAAATCAATGTTCCCGATATTTAAAGTATTTTCATCAGCTGGAGGCAACTGGGAAGCTAACTGACGAGCAAACGCAGAATTATTTAAAATCCAGTAGCTTACATTTTTTGAATATCCTGCTTTACCCGGTGCCATAAACATTTTTATTCTATCGGACGGCAAGGCGTTGGCAAATTGAACGAGCTTTAACGCTTCGAGCGGAGCAAGATCAGTGTCGACTGCGTCAATTAATTCACTTACGATCGATGGAATTTTAGGGAGTATGAACGGCGTTTTAAATTTTTTCATGACGATATTTATAAATTTCTGCTGACGTTCAACGCGCCCTATATCACCTTTTGGATCATGACGGAATCTAACATAACCCAGAGCAGTTTTGCCGTTCATATGCTGCTGTCCTTTCGGGATATTTATAAATAATTTTCCTGAATAGTCCGTATACTGTAATTTTTTTTCGACGTAAATATCAACTCCGCCAATTTTATCGATTATTCGGGGGAAGCTTTTATAATTCACTTTCACAAAATAATCAATAGGTAGACCAGTCAAATTTACAAGCGTCTCGCGTAAAAGTTTTATGCCTCCATATACATAAGCATGGTTAATTTTATCCCAGCCCCTGCGCGGAATATACACTCTCGAATCTCTAGGAATTGAAGCAATGCGTAAAGCTAAATTATCAGCGTCAAAAATCGCGAGCGCAATAGCATCAGTTCTTGAAGCTCCGTCAACATTATCAAGACCGACCACTAAAACATTTACGGTGTTTCTAGCAGGCTTTTCAGGTTGAGTATTTTTTTTATCTTCAACGCTCACGGCCAAAGTTGTAGGAGATTTTATATTTTTTTCATTTTGTTTATTATCAGTCGGATTTTTCAACGGTAAAACGTTCGGATCGCTTAACATTTCATTAATTCGCAAAATTGCTCCGCCCGCTGTAGAAATTAAAATTGTGAAAATTAACATAATAATTTTAACAGCTTTCATGATTTTAAAATCTCACCTTCTTAAATTTTATATTTTATATTTTTATTTTATATAAATTATTTGATTCAATATATATCTGCACCAAATGCGGGACTAAAAATCTAATACCCTTATTATTTTGCACTCGCTCGCGTATTTCTGTGCTTGAAATTGCAAATTGAGGAATCTCGACGACCTTTAATTTATTTAAAATTATTTCCGGTAAATTATTAATTGCTTTTACGTCCCAACCAGGTCGCGGAGCTGTTACGATCGTGCACATATCCGGGATTTTTTCATATTCAAACCACGATGTAATTGACAAAACTGCATCAAGTCCGGTTATAAAAAATAAATCTTCGGGATCAATTCCTGAATTTAAAAATTCTCTTAACGTGTCAACCGTATGAGTTGGAATTTTGCGGTCAATTTCAGTTCTTGAAACAGAATATTCAAGCACCCCAGCCGTAGCCAATAACGTCATAGCGTAACGATCTTCAGCAGGCGTAATATAATTATAATGCTTTTTATATAACGGGTCGCCAGTCGGAACAAAAATAATTTTGTCAATATTTAAAATTCTTCTGGACTCCTCTGCCGCTAATAAATGCCCGTAATGTACTGGATCAAAAGTTCCTCCCATTATTCCGATTTTTGGCATATTTAATATTTACCCTGCTGTATTTGGCTCAAATTCAAATTCTTCATCGCCAATATAAATTTTATCTCCTTCGATAGCTCCAGCATTTTCTAGAGCTTCTTCAACGTGTAATTTTTGTAAAAGTCCTGCAAATTTTTTCATAGCGTCCTCATGTTCAAAATTTATTCTTGAAACGGATTTTTCAAAATTGGAATGTTCAACTTTAAATTTATGTTCGTCCAATTTAATAATTTTCACTGGTTCGAGCTTAACATTAAATTTTTTTCGCGGCAGCTCCTGAATAATATTAACGTCAATTTTTACGGCTGGAGTTTCGCGGACTGTTTGAGCGATTAATTTAATTAGTTCCGGAATATTTTCGCCGGTCAACGCGCTTACAGAAATAAATTTAAATCCCAAATTTTCGAGCAGCTTAATATTATTTTGAGTGTTCGGCAGATCTTTTTTATTTCCGATTAAGATGCATGGCCGGGAAATTAAATCAGCTGTATATAACTTAAATTCATCGCGCACTGATTCAAAATCTTTTATTACGTCTTGAGCCGATAAATCTATAACGTGCAATAAAATTCTTGTGCGTTCGATGTGCCGTAAAAATTCCAGTCCCAAGCCTTTACCATCGTGAGCACCTTCGATTAAACCCGGCAGATCAGCAATAATAATTTTTGCATCGTCAACTGATAAAACTCCTAAATTTGGGCTTAAAGTTGTAAAAGGGTAACCTGCTATTTTTGGTTTTGCTCCGGATATGGCGGATAATATTGAAGATTTCCCGGCGTTTGGAAGCCCGACGAGTCCGACATCAGCAATTAATTTTAATTCGAGGTTTAAAAATTTTTCTTCTCCTTCGTCGCCTTTTTCTGCAAATTTTGGTGCGCGTCTTTCAGAATTAGCAAAATGTGCATTACCGCGACCGCCTCTGCCTCCGTGAGCAACGATAAAATTTTGTCCTGGTTCTGTTAAATCTGCGAGAATATTATTATTTTCGTCTTTTATGAGAGTTCCGCACGGCACGTAAATTATTAAATCTTTTCCGTTAAAACCTGTTTTCATTGCGCCTGAACCGTGTCCAGCGTGTCCAGCCTGAAAGCGTTTATTATATTCAAAATCTGCAAGGGTTACGACTCCATCGACTGCCTGTAAAATTACATCTCCGCCTTTGCCTCCGTCAGCTCCGTCCGGTCCGCCTTTTGGTACAAATTTTTCACGCCTGAAACTCAATGCGCCATTACCACCGCGGCCAGCTTTAACGAAAATTCTAGCAATATCTATAAATTTCATGTTTGTAAAATGTAAAAATAAAAATAAAAAAATAAGGCCCAATAATTAGGCCCTAAATTTCGCAATAAAAATTATTCTGCTGTAGCAACAGGCTCAACTGTTACAAATTTCCTGCTGCCTTTTTTGATGTAATTCACTTTACCATTAACGAGCGCAAATAACGTAAAATCTTTTCCGAGTCCTACATGTTTGCCGGGATGCACGCGAGTTCCGCACTGTCTTACGAGAATGCTTCCGGCCTTAACGTTCTGGCCTGAAAAAACTTTTATGCCTCTATATTTTGGCTGGCTGTCTCTTCCGTTAGTTGAGCTTCCCTGTCCTTTTTTATGAGCGAAGAACTGTAAATTAAATTTAAATGTTTTCATGAACTTACCTCCAAAATTTTTATAAATCCGGGATTTTGTGAAGCGATTATTTTAAGAGATTCATAAACCGTATTTGCCAATAAAAATATTTTTTCGCAGTCCTGAACATTCCATTTAAAAAGCATTATCGGCGTATTTTCGTTAATAATATTTTCGGTCAAATTAATTTTTGCAATTTCAGTTAAACCCAAATATAACGACTGCATTAAAACCGAAACGGCTGCGCAAATAATGTCATGTCCCTTTGATTTAAATCCTGAATGCCCTTGAGATTTAATCCCGGTTAATAAATTTTCACGTTTAAAAAAAGTTATCTCGATCAAAAATTTTAAAATTAAATCAGCAGCTTATATCTTTTATTAAAATTTCCGTATAATATTGGCGATGGCCTTGTTTGCGACGGTAATTTTTTTTGGATTTGTATTTGAACACAATAATTTTTTTGTCGCGAGCCTGAGCCGTAATTTCTGCTGTAACTCTTGCGCCGGAAATATAGGGCGTTCCAAATTTGGGGCTGCCTTCTCCGCCGATAGCTAAAACTTTATCGAGCATGATTTCTGTGCTGGTTTCGCCGTTAATTTTTTCGATGCGGACTTTATCGCCAGGTTGTACGCGGTATTGTTTGCCGCCTGTTTCGATTACTGCATACATAATTTATAAAATTCCTCCTTCGCTGAAAAAGGTCTCTGAAATAAAAATAAAATTAAATTCAGAATTAAAATATTTACCAGTTTCAGGCGTAAATCGCTTTGAATTATAACATACTGAATAAATTTAAAAGTTTAGATATATGTATGAAAAATATTAACGGTGCAAAAAATTTTTTATGGTAAAATGAGCGAGTATGAAAATTAAATAATATTTTTGTAAAATCCCTGAATAAATAATAAATAAATTATTCTGACGTGAGCAGAATTTTTTATAAATTCGGTAATTTACGCATTGAAATTTTTATGAAGGAGCGTTAAAATTGTCAAGTCAAGTCAAGTCAAGTCAAGTCAAGTCAAGTCAAGGGATAATTATGTATTTAATCATGATTTAATTACCGTCCAAAATACTTATAATTATGATTGTGAAAATTACTCATTAAAGATATTCGGAGATTTTTGGGATGATGTCCCGGAAGGTTTAGTAATTAAAAATTTTGACCCTTCAGAAATATGCAAATTAAATTTTGATGGCGGTTATATAGCGTTTTATGTTGATAAAATTTCCGGCCGTCAAGTCGCTTTCAGAAGTCATCAGGATAGTTTTTCGTTGTTTTATTGCGTTGAAGGTAAAAATATAATTTTCTCGAATGATTTTTATAAGCTCGTCGAAAGATTTAAAAATAAAAATTTGACGCTGGATAAAAATTCCATTTCGGATTATTTAGAGGATGCATGGAACAATATTATTAAATATGATCGCACGCCGTTTAAAGAAATTCGCAGGCTCGATGTATGGAATTATATGACCGATGAATTTAAAATTTTTTCGTGGAAAGATCTGGACACGAATTATAAATTTAATGAGAATAACCTAAAAGATTTTAAGCGCGAGTTTTTTAATTGTGTGGATTTTTATTTGAACAAGATCCATGACAAATATAATAAAATTAGCTTTTCAGTCAGTTCCGGTTTAGATTCCAATACTTTAGCCGCTCGATACGTTCAATTATTTCCAGATGATGATGTGATGTTTTACACGTCCAGAATTGATGACGTTACGGACGAGTATAAAATCGCGATTAGCATGGAAAAAGTTTTACATAAAAATATTATTCCGATTGATTTAAAACCGAACACGATGAATTTTCTTGAATTATTGCAGGATCATATAAATAAAGAAGTTCCGCCGAGATATTTTGGCGTAGTAGATGAAGGCGTAATGTATGCTCATCTAATAAAAAATATTTTAAATGTTCCAACTGTTCACGGCATGGGTGCGGATGGAAGGTTCGGCGAATTTGGTGGAGAGTATGCCAGATTGATGAACGAGTTTATTAGGACGCTGCATTTTGTAAAGGCATGGAGAGTTTATAAAGCAATTTCGCGGAGTTTTAGTAATGACAAATATCCGAGCTTGTTTAAATTTGCAAAAATGCTAATAAAAATTCCACTTAGAAAAATTAAACGCGCCATATTAAGCAGTAAAAATAAAAACGAGAATAAAAACAAGAACGAATTATTAAAATTTAAATTGCCTCAATCGGAATCCAGCAAAATCAAAACGCATAAGGACGCAATAAATTATGCTTCGCAATCCGGTGAAGTCCGTGAGTCAAGTATAAAATTTTCAAGATATGGGATTAAAGTGAGTTTCCCTTATGCCGGATATAAATTTTATAAATTAAGCGCGAATTGTGATCCGTTTATATTTTCCGATGGGCTTAATAAATCGTGCGAACGTTATGCCGTAAAAGATTTATTGCCGGATGAAATTTTAAATAATTATAAAAAATCTGGAAATCCGCATATGACTTTGAAAAAAATTTTAAGTTCAAGCGGAAATTTAAAAAACGTTCTGGATTATATTAAATCTCATAGTAGCAGCAAAATTATTAATTCAGAGCAACTAATAAAAAATTTAGAGTCCGAAAATTACAGCAACCGGGAATTTTGTGCATTATGTTTATTAATATTCGAGGACAAAATTATTAATCAGATGGGAATTAATTTGAGCGTTTAATTTAATTTTTAATTTTTAATTTTTAATTTAATCGTTGCATTTTAATTTAAATATTCTAAAATTCAGGCGCAAAAATTTTAAGTATTTTTATTTATTTCTTATTGGGAGGAATGTTATTTGTGTCGTCGTCCAAGTCTTTTACTTTCGATTTTTGTGCTTTGCATTAGCGCGTTAATCGTAACTTTTGGAGTTGTTGACGTAGAATTAGAATCAGGTTTAAAAATTGGTTTAGGTCTTCCTGCTCAAGTTCCGTTATTATTCGCTACAATTTTCGCGGCTCTGGTCGGAATATTATATTTAAAACAATCCTGGAAAAATTTAGAACAGGGCATGTCATCAGCCATTCAAGTTTCAATACAGGCAATTTTAATTTTAGTTTTAGTCGGTTGTTTAGTCGGCTCATGGATTCAGAGCGGAGTCGTTGCAACAATGATATATTACGGACTCGAAGTAATGTCGCCAAGATATTTTTATTTAGCTGCGTTAATTATAAGCGTGGTCGTTGCTATTGCTACCGGATGCTGCTGGACGACAAGTTCAACCGTCGGAGTTGCATTAATCGGAATTAGTGCGGGTTTAGGTTTGCCTCTTCCAATTGCTGCGGGCTTTATAATTTCTGGAGCATATTTCGGCGATAAAATTTCACCGCTTTCAGATACGACAAATTTAGCCCCGGCCGTTTCAGGTGCAGAATTATTTGATCACGTTAGAGCCATGATGTCGACGACTTTGCCGACGTTATTATTAACTGCTTTAATAGCTTTCATAATGGGAGATTCCGCTCAAGGTTCGGACGGCGGAAGAATAACTTTAATACAGTGCATGATGAGGGCGGAATTTAATATTTCATTATGGGCGTTTATCCCTCCGGCAATAATTTTAATAATGGCAACGTTAAAAATTTCTGCTATACCCGGAATAATTGCGGGAATAACCGGGAGTATAATTCTTTCACTTGCTAGAGGTTCAACAGCGCACGAAGCAATGAACGTTTTATTTTCTGGATATATTCCGGAACATTTGAGCGAATTTGCGAAAGCCTTTAACCCCGAAGCAATAAATAACATCGCTCAGAATTTTTCACAAGCCTTTCCAGCTGGATCGCCTGCGCTTTCAGTTTCGCCTGATGTATTTGCAAAAGTTGGAGAACTGCTCACAAATTTATTTACTCGCGGCGGAATGACTTCAATGCTTGAGACAATTTGTTTAATAGTTGTAGCTTTATCGCTCGGCGGTATTATGGAAGTCTGCGGATTTTTAAGCGTGATTCTTGAAGCTTTAATGCGTCACGTAAAATCTGTTTTTGGTTTAATAGCTTCGGTGTTAGCGAGTTCGTTTATTGCTAACGTATTTTTAAGCGAGCAATATTTATCTATTATAGTGCCCGGCAGAATGTTCAGAAAAGCATTTGAGGACACGACATGGCCGAACGGTAAAAAATTAGCTCCGGTGATGTTATCTCGTTCGCTTGAAGATTCCGGGACGATGACATCAGTTTTAGTCCCTTGGAACACATGCGGAGTTTATGTAAGTTCAGTTTTGGGAGTTGCAACGCTGGATTATTTGCCGTATTGCTTTATGAACTGGTTGAACCCTTTAGTGGCTTTAGCGATGACATTTTTCGGCATGGCTATAGTTTGGAAAGAGCCTGAAACTGAAAATGAAAATGTTCCGAATTTTATCCCGGAAGCTGAAGCAGTCATAACACAATAATAAAATTAATTCCCCGGCCAAAATTTAAACCGGGGATTTTTTTGTAAATTTATAAATCAGTCGTGTTTGAAAAAATATTCATATCCGAAATATATTTAAATCCGTAATTCTCATAAAATAATTTTCCCATTGGTGTGGCCTGCAATAACATTAATTTTTTTAAGCCTGAAATATAATTCATCATGTTACGCGCAACTCCGCAACGTCTGAACTCAGGAATAACAGCAAAATAATATATTCCGTTTGCATTTAAATTTTTGTCTTCGTTTAATAAAAATGTTCCGGCATTAATATTATTAAATTTCGCAATAAATATTTTAAAATAATTTTCGTTCTTATAATATTCCCGCGATAAATTTAAATATTCTTTTGGCACATCGTCATAATTTCCGCCGAAGCCTTGCCAACTAAGCCGCCCCCAGATTTCGGAATCAGATTTATTATTTACTTGCTCAATTTTAATATTATTGTCCAGCTCATAAATTTTATTTTCTTTATTTTCCGGTTCATAACTCATCGCTGCGAGCTTTACAGGTTGAAATAATCCAGAAATTTTAAAATTATTTTTAACCGGCCATGCGAACGGCAAATTTTTTTTATTGAAAAATTCCAAAACCTTTAATTTATCTTCATCATCTATAACGTCAGGACTATAGACCCAATTTTCAAAACCAGAATCGCAGCCAGTCGAAACGCAAAAACCGTTTTTTAAATTCAAACTCTCGGAAATGCTCAAATTTCTTAAGCACTCAATAAAATATTTTAAATTTTCCCAAGCCATTTTATTTTTAATCTTAACCTTAATTTTAATTTAACGCTCGAAAATTCTCCGGACTCTTAACACGCCGTCTATTTCAAGCAATCTATCGACAGTATTTTCCGGCATAGCGTGAGAAATATCCAAAAGCGTATAAGCATATTGCCCGCGCGCCTTGTTTGAAAGATTATCAATATTTAAATTATTGCTCCCAAAAAATGATGTAATTTGTGAAAGCATGTTCGGGATATTTTTATGTAATACTCCGACGCGAGCTTCAGTTTCACATTTACCTGCATTTAAATCGGGATAATTCACGGAGTTTGAAATATTTCCATTGTCTAAATAATCCTGCATCTGTTCTACTGCCATAATTGCGCAATTGTCTTCAGCTTCTTCGGTTGATGCTCCCAAATGTGGCAAAATAATAGCGTTCGGCAAATTTGCACTTAAATTATTTGGGAAATCGCTTATATATTTAGCAACATGGCCGGAAATTAATGCAGATTTTAAAGCCTCTTCATCAACTAAAACATCACGAGCGAAATTTAAAATTTTTACGCCGTCCTTCATTTTTGAAATTGCTTCGGCATTGATCATTTTTTTTGTAGCTTCCATAGCCGGCACATGTATAGTAATAAAATCGCTCACTGAAAATAATTCTTCAGGGTTGTCAGCATGTTTTACAAGAGGACTCAACATCCAAGCAGATTTAACGGACAAATAAGGATCATAACCGTAAACATTCATTCCGAGTGATACAGCAGCATTTGCGACTTTTACGCCGATTGCGCCGAGTCCAATTATTCCGAGCGTGTGCCCTGAAATTTCGTGACCTGCGAAATCCTTTTTATTTTTTTCGGTGTCCTTTGCGATATTTAAATTATTTGAATTATTTTTAACCCAGTTAATTCCGCCGTAAATATCACGAGAAGCAATTAATAAACCGGCGATAACAAGTTCTTTAACTGAGTTTGCGTTTGCTCCAGGCGTATTAAAAACAACGATGCCATTTTCAGAACATTTTTCAACGGGAATATTATTAACTCCTGCTCCAGCTCTTGCGACAGCTCTTATATTTCTGCTGAACTCCATTGAATGCATATCCGCAGAACGCACCAAAATCCCGGCGCATTTTTCAAGCTCATCCGAAATTTCATAACCGGCGCGAAATTTTTTTAATCCGATCTGAGCGATATTATTTAAGCAATAAATTTTATGTTTTTTTAACTCGTGCATTTTTTAATTTTCAGCCTCAAAATTTTTCATGAACTCAACTAATTTTTTTACGCCTTCGATTGGCATCGCGTTATAAAGTGAAGCCCTCATCCCTCCGACTGTTCGGTGACCTTTAATATTTTTGAATCCTGCTTCTGAAGCTTGAGCGATAAATTTTGCATCGAGTTCTTTATTTCCTGTTATAAATGGGACGTTCATCAGCGAGCGGTCTTTTTTCTCGACAGTGCCTTTAAATAATTTCGACGAGTCCAAATAATCATATAAAATTTTTGCTTTCTCAATATTAATTTTATGAATCGCTTCAACTCCGCCCAATTTTAAAAGCCATTTGAACACCAGCCCGCAAATATAAATCCCATAACACGGAGGAGTGTTAAATAACGAATTATGATCGGCATGTGTTTTATATTTGAGCATGGTCGGCGTAAACGGTAAAACATCATCGCGTATTAAATCTTCGCGAATTATTACAATTGTTACACCGGCAGGCCCGACATTTTTTTGAACTCCGCCATAAATCAAGCCGTATTTATTTACGTCGAGAGGCTCGCTCAAAAACATTGATGAAATATCAGACACCAATAATTTCCCTTTAGTGTTCGGCAAATTTTTAATAGTAGTCCCGTAAATAGTATTATTCTGGCAAATATAAACGTAATCGGCATTACTTGAAATATTTAAATTGCTCAAATCCGGAATATACGAGAAATTTTTATCCGCAGAGCTGGCGACTTCGTTCACAGTTCCGTATAATTTTGCTTCGCCTGCAGCTTTTTTTGACCATTGACCGGTAATAATATAATCTGCTACACGATTGCGCATTAAATTTAACGGGATCATTGCAAACTGTGTCCAGCCTCCGCCCTGCAAAAATAAAATTTTATAATTTTCTGGAATGTTCATTAATGTGCGTAAATCTTTTTCTGCTTCGTTTAAAATATTTTCAAAATCCTTTGATCTGTGACTCATTTCCATGACGGACATACCAGAATTTTTATATTCAAGCATTTCATTTTTTGCGATGTTTAAAACTTCTTCGGGCAGAACCGCAGGCCCAGCGCTGAAATTAAATACTCTCAAGTTAATTAAACCTCCATAAAAACGTAAAAATTTTTAAGTAATTATATCAGCGTGAGAAAAATACATTTAATTTAACTGAATCCATTAAGTTATATATATACGTAGTCATGATTTATTATTTTTTATTTATCGTTAAATTTATTAATTTTTTGGCGATTCGTTTGCATTTTCTTATTATTTTTTTATATGAATTTTTAATAGGGCTGTTATACATATCGTAAATTTCATGTAAATTAAAATATTTTTCACGCAACCATACATCAGGGAAAAAACCCAACGGCCTCCTAATTGCGTCGTTAATATCCTGCTCAAAAATATTATTTATAAATTTCCCGTAATCTTGAAATGATTTTAACGCTGATTGTTCTTGTTCTGGAGTTTGCCAGGGCTGCGTAACCATTTCAATATATTTTTCGTCATCGTTATCAATTTCCTTTATAATGTTCAGAACTTCATCAAGCGAAGAATATTTATTACAATTTATAAAAGCTTTTGGGTTATATATATTTTCAATTCCAGGATCGCCCCAATAAATCGGAATAGTGTGAGCACGAAAGCTCGTTAAAATTTTTTCGGTGTTATAGCCCTTATATTGAGCATTTTCCATTGCGATGCTAAATTTATATTGTGATTTTGTTTTGATGCCCAGTTTATACCAGTCCGGATTATTGCGATCTTCAGGAATGTCCGTATTATGCAAATATGGCCCGGTTGAATCAACTTTTTTATATTTTGATATAGCGTGAAAATAATCATCTCTCGGCAAACTTGAATGCGAATACATAAAATTACAAAACTTTAAATTATTTAATCTGCTTTTTGCGATTTCCGGCGTTAAATCGTTTTTGTATATTCCGCCGGAACTTAAATCCCAAAGTCCGCAATAAATTAAATTAAAAATTCTGTC
>CALCEM010000013.1 GCA_937900285.1 uncultured Fretibacterium sp.
GTGAGGTGAGGTGAGGTGAGGTGAGGTATTGTACACTTTCATTTTACTCTGTCAAGCTCCTTTTTATGATTTTAAAATTTAATTTTTCATTTCACTTATTGCACTAACTGAAAACGGCACGGCAATCATAAAACTTAAAAAATCTGCTACAGGCTGCGCCATCGCTATTCCAGTTAAGCCGAATAAATTTTTACACACATACAAAGCTAATGCAAGCATAAAACCTTGTCGGGATGCTGCCAATATGCTCGCTCTGATGGTCTTTCTCGTGCTCTGTAAATACATGTTGCTCATCGTTATATATCCCACAAATATAAATGCGTAACTCTGAAATTTTAATGCCATCGCTCCAAGTTCTATTAATTCCGCATCATCAGGACGGAATAACGCTATAACATTCGCGCCAAAAAAATAACCGATCACACTCAAAATAACACAATATACAGTCGTAAATATCACACTGAAATTAAATGCCTGTTTAACTCGTTCAAAAATTTTCGCCCCGTAATTAAATCCGCATACCGGTTGAAAACCCTGCCCAAATCCTATTACTATCGATGACGAAAATATTACAACTCTGTTCACTACTGACATGGCCGCAATTGCTAAATCTCCGTATAACCCCGCCGAATGATTCAAATAAGCAACCGCTACACTCGCTAAACCTTGACGGCCCAATGAAGGCAATCCACCCGCCGTAATTTCTTTATATTGCGCGAATGTAGGTTTAAAATTTTTTATGCTCAACGGAATTTCATCACCCCGACGAGTCATATATATTAAAATTGAAAAGCTCAAACACTGCGATAACATCGTCGCCAATGAAGCCCCCGCAACTCCCATTTTAAATATAAATATAAATATCGGATCTAAAAATATATTTAATATTGCTCCCGTCGCAATTCCCATCATTCCCATCCATGCATTGCCCTGAAATCTCATTTGATTGTTCATTACGAATGAAGCCATTATTAAAGGTGTGCCGATTAAAATATATTTAAAATATGCCCGCGAATATGGCAAAATCGTTTCAGTTGAACCCAAAATTTTTAAAATTTCATCCATGCATACAAATCCAATTATAGAAATTATCACGCCAACTATTAACGCCGTAAAAAATCCCGTTGAAGCCATTAATTCCGCGTTCTTTCGATCTTTTGCACCTAATGCTCTGGAAATATAATTTGCGCTGCCTTGTCCGAAAAAAAATGCTACAGCTTGTATAAATGACATGTATGAAAAAATTATTCCAACGGCTGCAGGTGATTGAATATCTAATCTCGCCACGAAAAATGTATCGGCCATGTTGTAAATTGCAGTAACGAGCATTGTAATTATTGAAGGTATTGCCAATCTCAAAACTAATTTATTTATTGGTGTCGTCGTCATCATTATGAATTTTTTTTGTTGCGCTCTTTCGTGTGAATACATTTTAAAAAATCTCGCCTGCCCGTTTTTAAATTTATTTTTATTATTTTTATTATATGTCGTTATAAATTTTTTATGTGTGAATAAATATAAACATACACCCTCAAAAATTTAATATTCCGTATATGCTAAAATTTTAAGCGATATTTAAAAATTTTATAAGGAGATTTATTTCACTTTGCCCGAAAAAAATAATAACAACAATCAAACTGAATTTAATGACCAACCCGAAGGAAAAATTTTAAAACTTCCTCTCGTTAATGAAATTAAAACAAGTTATTTAAATTATGCAATGAGCGTTATAGTCGGTAGAGCTTTGCCCGATGCTCGCGATGGTTTGAAACCTGTTCAACGCAGAGTATTATACGCAATGTCTGAACTCGGCTTGAAACATAATACAGCTTACAAAAAATCCGCCCGTATCGTCGGAGAAACTATGGGTAAATATCATCCGCACGGAGATTCTGCTATTTATGACACAATGGTTCGGCTCGCCCAAAATTGGAATTTACGTTACACACTCGTTGACGGTCAGGGAAATTTTGGATCAATCGATGGAGATTCCGCAGCCGCTATGCGTTACACCGAAGCCCGATTAAGCTGGCCGGGAGAATTAATGCTCGCAAATTTGGACGAGGATACCGTTGACTGGCTCCCAAATTTCGACGAATCTTTAAAGGAACCTGCCTCACTCCCTTCGATACTGCCAAATTTATTAATAAACGGCAGCACAGGTATAGCCGTAGGAATGGCCACAAATATCCCGCCTCATAATTTAAAAGAAGTCGCAAATACTTTATGCTGGTTAATTGAAAATCGCATCGAACCGGAAAATATTGAAATTAAAAATTTATTGGAGCATTTGCCCGGCCCTGATTTCCCAACAGGCGGAGAAATTTTAGGGTTAAACGGAATTATTGAGGCTTATAAAACCGGGCGCGGAAAAATTACTGTTCGCGGAAAAATGAAGGTTGAAACTTCAAAACGCGGAAAAACTTCAATTATCGTAACCGAAATTCCTTACGCCGTTAATAAAACTTTGTTAATTGAAAATATGGTGTCCGCTGTCCAAAATAAAGAGGTCGAAGGCATTTCCGATATACGCGACGAATCTAACAGAGACGGCATGAGAATAGTAATTGATTTAATGCGCGATGCAGACCCGGATTTAATTATGAACCAGTTATATAAACATACATCTTTACAAAGTACTTTTGGCGTTATAAATTTGGCTCTGGTCGATCAGCATCCGAGAATTTTATCGCTTCCGCAAATGCTCTCAATTTTTTTAAATTACCGCCGCGAAATAGTAAAACGCAGAACAAATTTCAGATTGAAACAGGCTAAAGCACGCGAGCACATTGTATCAGGTTTAATTAAAGCTCTCGGAAATATTGAAAGCATCATCGAAACCGTAAAAATATCAGGTTCAGCTGTTGAAGCACGTACGAATTTACAAAATAAATTTGAATTTTCAGAGGCTCAGGCTCAAGCAATTTTAGACATGAGACTACAACGCTTAACAGGTTTGGAGCGCAACAAATTAGACGATGAACAAAATAAATTACTCGATGAAATAAAATCATATGAAAATATTTTAAACAGCCCGGAAAATTTGGACAATGTTATACGCGATGAATTAATTGAGTTGAGTTCGAGATTTGGAGATGAAAGACGCACGAGCATTATTGCGGATTATCAAGAACTCGCAGATGAAGACATAATCCCGGAAAATGATATTGTCGTAACACTTTCAAAGGACGGATTTATTAAGCGTCAGCCTCTGGACTTTTACAAAACTCAGGGGCGCGGAGGTAAAGGAAAAAGAGGCGCAAATATTCAGGAAGATGATTCTATTGCATCATTATGCGTAACAAACACCCATCAAAATGTATATTTCTTCACGACCAAAGGACGCGTAATGACTGTAAGAGGTTACGAAATTCCCGAAACTAAATCAGGAAAAGGAAGGCCAGCCGCTAGAGTCGTCCCGTTATATGAAAATGAAAACGAGAGAATAGTAAATATTTCTGATGGACGCGCTAAAAATTGGCAATATGCATTTTTCATAACACGCAACGGAATTGCTAAACGAGTAAAAGCCTCCGAAATTTCAAACTCATCCAGAGCCAAAAAAGTTATTAAGCTCGATGAAGGTGACGAGATCGCTCAGGTTAATTTAACATCCGGTAACGATGAATTATTTATTGTAACGTCGGAAGCTCAGGCGTTGAGAGTAAATGAAAATGAATTTAGACCTATGCAGAGATTTGCACGCGGAGTAAAAGCCATAAAATTAAAAGAAGGCGTAAAAGTTATAAGTTGCGAAGTCGTTGATGATGATTCTAAAATTTTAGTTTTGAGCGAAAACGGTATAGGTAAACGCGTTAAATATTCTGCTTTCATGCCTCATCATAGATTTACGGCAGGCATCAGGGCAATGCTCTTAAATAAAAAAACTGGTAAATTATCGGCGTTCCAATCTGTTAAAGATGACGATGAATTATTAATTATCACGACAAAAGGCATGATGATCAGATTACCAATCGGACAAATTTCCGTAATGGGCCGCTCTGCTGTTGGAAATATTATTTTAAAATTGAACGAGGGCGACTCCGTAGCAGACTGTAGCATTATACGCGCGGAATTAATTGCGAACAGTTCCGAAAAATTAAGCAACACCATAAAAATAAATTTTGAGGATAATGATGAATAAATTTAAAATTTCTCGTGAAGGCGTTCCGACGATAATATTTTTAATTTTGTGCGGAGGAGTATTTTTATATATTTCGATTATTCCGGCGTTAATAATTTTTGCTTTGGCACTGCTCGTAATATGGTTTTTTCGCGATCCTGAGAGAACTGCAAATTATTCTGACGGGAAATTTTTTTCACCAGCTGACGGCAAAATTGTCGAGATCACAAATACTTCTCATGAATTTACGGGTCGGGCTTTAAAAATTGGAATATTCATGAATGTTTTCAGCGTTCACGTAAATAGAGCACCATGCACGGGACGTGTTGATTTTTTGGAATATGTTCCCGGTAAAAAATTAGCAGCATTCGCGCCAAAAGCTTCAGAAATAAACGAACGCAATTTTATAGGCTTTTCAACTCAATGGGGAGCAGTTATGATCGTTCAAATAGCCGGGTTAATTGCGCGCAGAATAGTTTGCAGATTAAATCGCGGTGACATTTTAGAAGCCGGCCAGCGTTTAGGGATGATTAAATTAGGCTCTCGTGTTGACTTGTATTTGCCTGAAGACGTAATATTACGCGTGAAATTGGGCGATAAAGTAAAAGCGGGTTTAACATGTATAGGAGTGATGGGACAATGAATTTAAATAAATTTAACAAAAATAAAAAGCCTTTGGAATTTAAACAGATTGCGCCGAACATGGTAACGAGCGGTAATTTGTTATGCGGATTATTTTCTATAATGCTGGTTTTAAATAATCATTTGCTGCCGGCTGCCTGGTTAATATTTTGTGCTGTAATTTTTGACGGACTCGATGGAAAAGTTGCGAGAATGTTGGGAGGCGGTTCGCAGTTTGGACTTGAGTTTGATAGTTTAGCGGATCTCGTTAGTTTTGGAGTTGCTCCGGCGGTGCTTTTATATCAAGCAGATTTAAGGGGATTATATTTAATTGGAGTGATAGCGGCGAGTTTTTTTGCTTTATGTGTAGCTTTGAGGCTTGCGAGGTTTAACGTGGTTCATATACCCGGACCGTTTCAAGGTTTGCCGTGTCCTGCTGGAGGTTTATTTGTGGCTTCGTTTGTAATTGCGAGCGTAAAAATTCCTGGTTTGATCATGGCCGGAATATTATTTTTTACTGGGCTGTTAATGATTTCGAGCATACCGTATGCAAATTTGAAAAAATTAACGAACAAGAGCGCGGACAAAATTAAATGTTTAATATTTTTCTCGTTGTTAGCAGTATCGTTTATATATTTAAAGAGTATGGCACCGTTATTTTTATTTTCGCTTTATATTTTGGGCGGACTAATAAAATTTAACTGGGGCGAATGGCTTTTAAAAAGTGATTATATCGAGAAGGAAGAATTAAAAAATAAATAATTAAATAAATTTTCGAGTAACATAAAATATAATTAATTTCTGCATTCAGGCTCTCGGATTTAATAAAAAAATTTCGGGGGTCTGTTTTTTATAAAATAAAATCTGTTAAACTTTTCAAATTATTAAACGAGGTGAAAAATATTTGAACCGGGATTTAATGGAATGGCTAACGCATCAGCATCCTGAAAATAAAAAAAAGTCTGTTGGAACAGGTTTATTGCTTGCTCCTGTGACTGGTGCACCCGGAAAAAAATTAAAGCCTGAAAGCCCTGAAGATCAATCAAAAAATAATGTTATCATCGAAAATATTGGGCAGGAAAGTGTTTTAAGTCCCGTAAATATTTCGAACAAAAATTTTATAAACGCCCGCATAAACAACGAGGAGAATAATTTTAAAAGTGAGCACGAAAATAATTTAAATTCTGATGCGGAAAATATTTTTAATTCTGACAATGCCACAACTGAAAATAATATAAATCTTACAGGTGAGAACGAAAATAATTTAAATTCTGAAACGGAAAATATTTTAAATTCTGATAATGTCCCAACTGAAAATAATGTGAATCTTACAGGTGAGCACGAAAATAATTTAAATTCTGGCACGGAAAATGTTTTTAATTCTGACAATGTCCCAACTGAAAATAATGTAAATCTTACGGATGAGCATGAAAATAATATAAATTCTGAAACGGAAAATATTTTAAATTCTGACAATGTCCCAACTGAAAATAATGTAAATCTTACAGATGATCACGAAATTAACGAAATTAACAGCGAAATTTTTAACGATGAAGCAGACTTAAACGAATTTAAAAACGGCGACGAAATAAATTTAAATATTGAAAATTCTTACAGGGAATCAATTATACAAGACGAAGAACCGCCGACAGAATTATGGACGGATATTCCAGCCCCAGAACCTGATACTAACGCGCAAATTGAAGAATCAGAATTAAAACGAAATAATAAATTTATTGATAAATTACAACAGGTTTTAAAGCTCAGGAAAAATATCGCAGCTGAAAATAAAAATAATGAACCTGAAAAAAATTTAAATTATTTGCCGAGAATCGTTTTATTATGTTCGCTGTTGTTAATTGCTTTGGGCGGGGCTTATTTCGCGCTGTATATCGTTAAACAGAATTTGCCGGAAAATTTAAATTTACGTGCTGAAAAATTATATAATTCCGGGAATTTTGATGAGGCCATGAAATTATATCAGCGAGGTTATAAATTATATCCGGATCAAATTTTATTTTTAAGCGGCATCGCTAAATCTGCAAGCAAATCCGGGAAAATTCAAACGGCTAATATCGCCTGGTCAGAATATTTAAACGCCGTGAATAATAAAAGCGAAGATTTAAATAATAAAAATAATGAAAATAATGAAAGCAATAATAAAAATATAAATAACGAAAATAATAAAATTTTAAATGAACCTGATAAAAATAAAAAATATTCGTTTAGAGAACTGCTCAAAAAAGGATCTGATAATTTAACGTATAAACATTATGACGAAGCTTTACAGGATTTCACGCAGGCAATGAAATTAAATAATAAGGACGTTAGGCCATATTTGGGAATATCTGCAGCTTATAAAGGTAAAAATATGAAATTCGAGGCCGTCAAAATTTTATATCAAGCTCAGAAAAAATTTAAACACCCAAATATCGAAGTAGAATTATATTTATTAACTAGAGGGGAGTAAAAATATAATGTCGGAAATTGTTAAAACAGCTAATGAAATTATAGGTAATAACGTCGTGCAGGCTCTCAAAAATCGCGGCTTTAATGCAGAATACGTAAGCTCAGGCCAGGAAGCATTAAAACGCATCCTCGAAATTATTCCGGAAAATGCAAGCGTAGGAATTCCCGGAACTGTTACCGTTCGCGAAATCGGTGCGCTCGATGCTTTAAAGGCTCGCGGAAATATCGTTAATCAACATTGGGGCGGATTAAGTAAAGAAGAAATGAAAAAAGCAAGGTTCGCGGAAAATGATTCAGATTATTTTTTGACCAGCGCAAACGCTATTACACGCAACGGAGAAATTATTAATATTGACGGTTCTGGAAATCGTGTGGCAGGTATGGCTTGGGGTAAAGGCCCGATAATTTTCGTAATAGGAATTAATAAATTAACTTTTGATTTATCGGACGGAGTTAAACGCGCAAGACTCGCAACTATTCCGAACGCAACACGCCAACACGAAAACACTGCATGCGTTAAGGCAGGTAAATGCGTGGACTGTCGCGATGAAGCCAGAATGTGCCGGGCAACTTTAATTTTAGAAATGCCTTTAAAGGGGCGTAAATATCACGTGATAATAGTAGGCGAAAATTTAGGATATTAAATTAAATATAAAATTTTAAAATTAGCCCCTCTGGAATAAATAAAATAATCTGGAGGGCGTTAAATTTTTGAAGGAGCGAAATTTTTTAACATGGACAACCGTGATAAAGTAATAATATTATTAGCAGGAGGCAGAATAGTTCAACATAAGGACGGAAGCGAATTAAGCGATGAAGAATTAAATAATTTATTGCCTGAAGATTTGAGATCGCATGTAACTTTTCAAAAATGGAGCTATCAACCTGTTTCAAATTATACTTTGAGAATGTGCGGAGATATTATAGATATGGCCTCAAATTTAATTAATCAGGACGGAGCCAGCGGAATAATTGTAACTTGCGGAATACAATCACTTTCAGAGTTAGCATATTTTGCGGATTTAATTTGGGATTTGAATCCACCTTTAATATTTACCAGTTCAATTTTTAATTTTGATGTTCCAAATTCAGAGACTTATGTGAGATTAACTCAAACGGTGAAAGCTATATTATCCGGAGCATGTTCGGGAAAAGGGGCATTAATTTGTATTCAAGATGGAATTTACGCGCCTGCGGATGTCTTGAGAATTTCAAATTTTAATCGTGCCGGGCTTTTAGCTTTTGCAGAATCGCCACTCGGAATATTTATGCAGCCTTCAGGTGATTATGTTTTACTGAGGTCGCCGAGACACAGGCATGTACAAAAATTAATTTCGCCTTTAGCCCGTAATATTCCAATTTTGAGCGCGTCACTCGGTGATGGAGATTTAATATTACGTTCATTGCTCGACAAAAGATTTGAAGAATTAGACGGCTTAATTATTTCAGGTTTAGGAGATGGTGATGTTCCTTCGTCATGGGCAGCAATGTTAAGAAAAATTTTGCGTTCCGGGATTCCAGTTGTATTAACTTCGCGTTATCCTGATGGCTGTGTACAAGCTAATGAAGATTTTGAGGGCAGTGCTTCGCAATTATTGGAAATCGGTTTAATTAATGCCGGAATGTTATCGCCGTATCAGGCTCGCATCAGGTTAGCGGTCGGAATCGCTTCAGGTTTAAAGGGCGAAGAATTAATAAAATATATGCACAAAAAATAAGGAAATAATTTAAAATGTCAGTCTCAAATAATATTGTCGCAATTATAGGCCGTCCAAATGTCGGAAAATCTTCGCTGTTTAATAGGTTGCTCGGCCGTCGTGAAGCAATTGTCGATGATGTTCCGGGCGTTACGCGTGACAGAATTTACGGGGAAATATTTTACAACGATAAAAATTTTTATTTGATCGATACGGGCGGAATTTTTGGCGAAGATGATGAATTTTCAGCAGGAATAAAAAACCATGTCGCCGAAGCCGTAAACGAATGCGATTTAATAATTTTATTGCTTGACGGCCATGACGGAGTAACAAATTCTGATGAGGAGATCGCGAATTTTATACGAAAATCAGGAAATAAACCCGTTATAGTCGCAATGAATAAACTCGATGATGTAAAACATGATGAAATTTTAAACGAGGCTTATTCATTAGGTTTTGAAAATGTTGTAGCAGTGAGCGCGCTGCATAAAAGGAATTTGGATGAATTATTAAATTTAATTTCTGAGCTTCTGCCTCAAAATAATTTTTATGCGGACGAAGAAAATAATATTAACGATTCAGTTATAAAATTTGTTTTAGCCGGGAAGCCAAATGTCGGAAAATCTTCACTGTTGAATAAAATTACAAATTCAAACAGATCACTTGTAAGCCCAATAGCCGGGACGACACGCGATCCAATTGATATTTTAATGAACGTTGACGGCGAAAATTTTAAAATAATTGACACTGCAGGTTTACGCAAAAAATCAAAATTTAATGATCTTGAATATTATTCATTTGTGAGAACGTTGGCAGCGATTGACCGGGCGGATGTTGCAGTATTATTAATGGATGCCCGCGAAATTTGTACGGATCAAGATAAAAAAATTGCTTCGCACGTAATCGAAAAGGGTAAAGGCTTAATAATTGCGTTAAACAAATGGGATTTATTAGACCCTCAAAAAAATAACGCTCACGATTTGACGGAAAAAATACGCGATGAAATGCCGTTTATAAATTTTGCTCCGATAATTTTTATTTCAGCTTTAAACGGTCGAGGCTTAAATAAAATAATTCCATTGGTGAAAGAAATTTACATAAACCGTAATAAACGAATCGCGACAAATATTTTAAATCGTTTAATGCGTGATGTTTTAGCTTTTGACAGATTGCCGTCAGATAAAAGGGGACGAGCCTTAAAAGTATATTACTGCGTTCAGGCTGAAAACGTTCCGCCGACGTTTATATTTTTTGTGAACGATCCTGCGCTTGTAAATAATTCATTTGAGAATCATGTTAAAAATAAAATTCGTGAGCTTGAAAATTTTTCAGGAAATCCGATCCGTGTGTTTTGGCGCGGTAAAGGTGAGGAGTGAATTTTTAATTTGAATTTAAAAAAATTTATTTTAATTTTAATATTTTCGTTTAGTTTTATATTTCCGGCTTGTTCCGAGATCAATATTAACGTAAATAAAATTGTTATAGCTGAGTTAAATGGGGCTGTCGGGGTTCAAATGGAAAATTTTGTAAATAGTATTTTAAATGGGGACTGCGATTTAATAATTTTTCAACTTGACACACCCGGCGGACTCGCTGAAAGTATGCGGCTGATCGTGCAAAATATAATTAATTCAAAAATCCCGGTTGTAATTTGGGTGAACGGTCGGGCTGCTTCTGCTGGTGCTTTTATAGTTCAGGCTGGAGGAGTTGCGGCCATGTCTTCAGGTTCAAATATTGGAGCTGCTCACCCCGTTTCAATTTCCGGCGGTGATGTTAAAGATGAAATGAGCAGAAAATTATTAAACGATATAAAAGCCCAAATGCGTTCGATCGTTCAGTTACGCGGAAGAAATCAAAATATAACAGAAAAAATGATCGATGAAAGTATTTCATTAACGGCGCAGGAAGCTTTAAACAATGGTGTAATTGATTTGATTGCGGATGATTTAAATTCTTTGATCGCCGGACTTTCGGGACGAATTATAAAAAACGGTTCGAATTATGAGAGATTAATATTAAGCGGAAAATTAAAAATTTTAAAAATAAACATGTCGCTTAAAAATAAAATTCTGCAATTAATTTCAGATCCTTCGATTTCGTATTTATTAATTTCGGCTGGGATATTCGCGATAATTTTAGAAATAATAATTCCCGGAGGTTTCATGTTTGGAACTTTGGGAGCGATAATGCTTTTATTTGGTGCGATTGGATTAAAAATATTTCCGTTTGAATGGTTCGGGATAATTTTCACTGGCAGTATATTTGCGTTAACGTTATGTTTATTTCTGGCGTTGTTATTAATTTTAAAATCCCGCACAAACAATAAAATTTCAACTGGATTTCACGGAATGGAAAATTTAAGAGTAAAAATTTTAACTGATATAAATCAATATTCCGCAGGTCAAGTAATGTGTCACGGAGAAATCTGGCGTGCAAAAAGCGATTACGGAACAATAAAAGCAGGCGAATCCGGAAGAGTTAAAAAAATTGATGACATGACGTTAATAATCGGGAGATTTTAATTTATTTAATTTTTTAATTTATCATGCGAGTTTATGTTATCGGGATTATAAAATTAAAATTCTTTGATAACGTTTGCTCGCATTAATCTAAATCCTCAACACTTTGATTAAGATTTAATTTGTTTTAAATTATATAATACTTAAAATTTTTTACAAAGGAGCATAAAAATATAAATGGACTTTCTCGAATTGGCAAAAACAAGATTTTCATGCCGTAAATTTAAAAATATTCCCGTTGAAGACGAAAAATTAAATAAAATTCTGGAAGCTGCCCAGCTCGCTCCGACCGCTAAAAATTCCCAGCCGTTTAAAATTTGGGTGGCAAAATCCGAAGACGCTTTAAATAAAATTCGTACCGTCACACCATGTCATTTTAACGCAAATTTAATTTTAGTTTTGGGCGGAAATCCTGAAAATGCTTTTACTCGTCCGGCTGATAATAAAAATTTTAATGAAGTCGATGCTTCAATTATTGGAACTCACATAATGTTACAAATTCAAAATTTAGGACTCGGAACAACTTGGGTGGGATATTTTGATAATTTAAAATTAATTGAACTGTTTCCAGAAATGAAAAATTATAATTTGATCGCGTTATTTCCGATTGGTTATCCTGCTGATGACGCTCAACCAGCCGAAAAACATTTTAAACGTAAAAATATTTCTGAACTCGTGACATATTTATAAAACATAATTTTAAAATGCTGATTCGTTCGTTTATAGCTGTTCCGATTCCTGATGAACCTGCCGATGAAATTATTAAATATATTTTTCGCATGAGACCGAATTTAAATTTTAAATGGGTCAACCGCGATCAGCTTCATATTACGCTGAAATTTTTGGGCGAAATTGATACAAATAAATTACAGCTCGTGAAAAATGCCCTTGATGAAATTAAAATAAATTTTGAACCATTCAGAATAAATTTAAATAAATTAGGCTCATTTCCTGGAGTATTATTTTTATCGGGTGATAAAGGCGTAAAAGAATTAAATTTACTCGCTAAAAATATTAACCAGAAAATTTTTGAATATGCTCAAATCCAGTTTGATAAACGAAAATTCCGGCCGCATGTCACGCTCGCAAGATTTCATAATAAAAATATTTCGCCTGAAGAGCTGTTAACATCACTTGAAAATTTGCCAAATAAAAATATTGAATGGACCTGCAACGAAATTTATTTAATGAAAAGCGATTTAAAACCTTCCGGCGCAGTTTACACGAGGTTATATTAAATTGGATTTTGATTTTAAATTCTGCAAACTTGAAATTTTTATCCCGGAATCTCATCTGAAAATTTTACGCGAAACTCTTCAGCAATGCGATGCCGGGCATATCGGGAATTATGATTCATGTTTAAATTATTCGCGAGTTATCGGAACTTGGAGACCGCTCGAAAACTCAAAACCCTATATCGGAAATTTAAACGAAATATCAGAACAACCGGAAATTAAAGTTGAAGTAACATGTAAAATAAATTCTCTCGATAAAATCATTAACGCAATAAAAAAAATTCACCCGTACGAAGAACCCGTTATAAATGTAATTCCGTTGATTCGTACGAGCTTTTAAAAATAAATTATTTAATTCGCAATATTAAATTTTACGAGATTGCTATAAATTCCGTTTTCCTGCTGTAAATAATTTAAATCCTTTACGCTGCCTTTTAAGAGCGATAATGAAATTTTATTTTCAGTGTCATTTAAATTTACATCATGGCCGGCGTAATTCACGAATACTTCAATTTTTTGATCGTCATCTGAATATTCAGCAGTAAAATTAATTTCAGGTTCATCCAAAACAGGTATTAAAATTTGCCTCACAAGCTCCTCAAACGATAACTCTAATTTATTGCGCATACGATCATTTACTAGATTTTTATTGCAATAATTTTCAATCGATGAAATAACTTCCGGGAAATCGAAATTTTTATTATTAATATTTATCTCCAAAACTTTTAAATTTCTTATGAATCTGCGAGTTTTTTCGCGTTCCGGATTATTAAATATTTTTTCCGGTGAACCTTCCTCATAAATTCCGCCTTCGTCCATGTAAAAAATTTTATTGGCTACACTCCGGGCAAATTTCATCTCATGAGTTACGATCATCATTGTTATTCCAGAATTTGCAAGATCACGTATAACCGCCTGAACTTCTCCGACCATCGTGGGATCGAGCGCGCTGGTGGGTTCGTCAAATAAAATTATGTCCGGGTTCATTGCCATAGCTCTAGCAATTGCGACACGCTGTTTCTGTCCGCCAGAAAGTTCGCCGGGATAATTTAAATATTTATTCGCAAGTCCAACGCTGTTTAATAATTTCATGCCGGTATTATATGCTTCTTGACGCGAAATATTTTTTAATTTAACCGGAGCTAACATAACATTTTCAATTATTGTGAGATGTCCGAATAAATTAAACGATTGAAACACCATGCCCATTTTTTGGCGGATTTTCGGGACGTTGCATTTTGGGTTTGTAATTTCTTCGTCATCTAAAAATATTTTCCCGCCGTCCGGTTTTTCAAGCAGATTTATACAGCGCAGTAAAGTGCTTTTACCAGTTCCGGAAGGTCCTATAATCGAAATTACATCGCCGTTATTAATTTTAGCGTTTACGTCCTTTAACGGAATTACTCCGGGATAAACTTTTTTTAAATGTTCGAGCGTTATCATATTTTTTAAATTTCCTCCAAAATTAATTTACTTTTATGCCCTTTAAAATTTTTTTTGCATCGCGTCTTTCCGGCTTTAATTTATTATGCACAATACCAACGATAAAATTTAAAATCCCTGACAAAATAAAATAAATCACTGCCACCGCTATTAACGGGAAAAATGCTTCATATGTTCTGCTTCTCACAATATCTCCCATTTTAGTCAAATCTTGAACAGCTATATATCCGACAATAGCAGTCGCTTTTATTAGCGCGACAACATTCGTTTTATATGCCGGCATAAAATGTAAAGCAGCTTGAGGCAATATAATTTCAAAAAATGCACGTATGTTCGTGAAGCCTAATGCTTGAGCCGCTTCCAATTGTCCTTTATCGATCGCGCTCACTCCCGATTTAATCATCATGAACATCGAAGAACCAAAACTCAAAGTGAACACTATTACAGAAACCCATAACCCATCAATTGAAACATTTCCGAAAATAATATAATAAAATATCATCAATAATACGACCATCGGCGTTCCTTCAATTAACCAAATGCAAAACCTCGTCAAAATATTCGCAAAAAAATTCCCGTTCATGCACAAAATATAAATTACAAATCCCAATAACGTCCCGCCTAAAATCGCTAACACTGTTATTAAAAACGTCGAGACAATTCCATCAAAAAATAATTTATATCTGTCCTCGCGTATAAATGTTTTGTAAAAGCTCCCCTTTAAATCTTCAATAAACGAAGCCACATTAATATTATTTTTATTTTCACTTTCATCGGACTTACGAATTAATAAAAATACATTGCCGTTTTTATAAGTCGGAACAGTAAAATTTACGCTCTCTGCTCTTTCTGCTGTGATCGCAATTCCTCCGAGTGCTACATCGCATTTTTTTGAATTAACTGCCGGTATCATGCCTGAAAAATTCATCAACACCGGTTTAAATCCATAACCATAAGCCTCACAAAATCTCGTCATAATATCAACGTCATAGCCAACAACTTTATTATCTTTTACATATCCTAAAGGCGGCATTAATCCAGTTAAAGCAACTTTTAAAATTCCGTTTGGTGCTGGAAATTTTTCATAATCCAAAATAATTTTTTTAGATTCATCCGCACCCAGCCAAATATTTTTTAAATTTTCAAGTGTTCCGTTATTTTCGAGTTTTAAAATAAATTCGTTTAATTGCGTTAATAATTTTTCGCTCGTTTCATCTTTCGCAACAAAAAACCCGTAATCATCTTTTTTAAAACTTTGCGGTATACGCGTAAATTCTTTATTGACCGATATCAAATAAGTAATAAGAGCTTCATTGTTAATCATTCCGTCTGCTTTTTTCGTTAATACTGCCTGCACACAATCTGCTGTAGTTTCTACGTCTAAAATTTGGGCTTTCGGAAAATATTTTTTTGCTGTTTCGTGATGTACTGAACCTGTCATTATTGCAAGCTTAATATTTGGGTTATTATATTTTGCTATAACGTCATTTAAATCTGAATTTTCTGATTCATTTCTGACGATTATTTTCCCTACACAACTGTGATAAGGCTCTGAAAAATATACGCTCTCCTTATGTTCATCGGTTATGTCAAAACCTCCGAAACCCAAATCATTTTTACCTGAAACGATCGAAGGTAACACACCCTCAAAAATCATGTCCGTAATATTTAAACCGTAACCATATTTTTGGCAGAATCTCACTAAAATATCCGCCTCAAATCCTGCGAGCCTGTTATTTTTTACATAAACAAAAGGCGGATACGTTGCAGAAGTCGCAAAATTTAAAATGCCATTAGGAGCAGGAAAATTTTTATAATCCTGAATGACTTTTTCAGCTTCATTATTTGAGCACCATAAATCAATAATTTTTTTAAGTTCGCCGGATTCCTTTAACGAAATTATAAACTCATCAATTTGTTTTTTTATTTTTCCGCCTTTTTCATTCTTAGCAATAACACACGTAATGTCATAAGCACCTTCAAAATCTTCGGGCAAAACTTTTAAATTTTTATTGTTGTTCGTAAGCAAATCCGCGACAGCTGAATCAACTGTAAACCCGTCAATTTTATTTGTTTCAAGAGCGATAACAAGATCAGCCAGCGTATTATAATAAATAACCTGTGAGTCCGGTAATTTTTCCCTAACGAGGTTGGCCCATGATTCTACACCGCTTTCAACGCCTATTTTTTTGCCGGCTAAATCAGAAATTAAATTAATCCCGGAATTTGTTTTTAAATTATTTAAATTTTTTCTTACGATCATTCTTGCGCCGGAATCATAATAAGGTTCCGTAAAATTTACTGCTTGTTTGCGCTCTTCGGTTATAAAAAATATACTCGCACCCAAATCGCTTTTACCAGTTTGAACGGAAGATAATACTATCAATATTTATCGGGGTTATTTGCAGGCCGTAATTATTTGCCTCGCAGAATCTCGCAATTAAACAACTTTCAATGCCCACGACTTCATTATTGCGGTAATAACTAAACGGATACATTTCAGCGTTTACTGCAAGTTTTATAATTCCGTTTTGAGAGTTGAAATTTTTATAATCCGGGAGAATTCTTATATTTTCGTCATCGTCGTTCCAGATTTTTAAAATTTTTTCGAGTTCGCCTGATTCGCGTAAAGAAATTATAAATTTATCGATCTGATTTTTTAAATTTACGCCATTATCATTTTTTGGCATGACGTATGCTACTTCGTAAGATTTTCCAAAATTTTCGGGTATAAAATCAAGTTCAGGATGTTCCTTTAAAATTTGTTTCACGACCGGCTCATCAATGACGAAAGCGTCAATTTTTTTACCGTTTAGAGCTTCGATTAAATCCGCTGTAGCATTAAAATAAAATATTGTCGATGCCGGTAAAATTTTTTTAACATCTTCGATATATGTTTCACTTGTAGCGAATAGACCTATTTTTTTGCCGTCGAGTTCCGAAATTGAATTAAATTCAGCGTTATTATTATTTGCGTCAATAATATTTTTATCATCGTCGTGAACAAATATGCAGAGTTCGGCATTATATAAAACATCCGAAAAATCCGAGACTTCTGCGCGTTCTGGAGTTGCATATAAATTACTTAAAGCGATGTCAATTTCTCCCGTCACGAGAGCCGTAATAAGTCCTTCAAAATTATAAGTTTTGAACTCAATATCAGCGTTACACCATTCAGCAAATTTATAAGCTAATTCGACATCGAAGCCGGTTAAATTATTTCCGATGTAAAACGAATAAGGCGCAACAAGTCCAGTAGTCCCGATAATTAATTTTAATTTTGGATTTTCGGGAGCTTTAAAATTATTTAAAATTCTATTTGGATTATTTAGCCATTCTTCAAGAGAGTTATTAATTTCATTGTTAATTTTCAATTCGGCAATAAATTTATTAAAATCTTCGCGCAAATTTTTTATATTAGTTTTTCTGGAAATAGCAGCCACGACATTAATTTTTTCATCAAAAGTATAAGGCAAAATTTTTATACCTTTAAGGCCGTTATTAATTGCGAATTGAATAAAAGATTTTTCGTAAATTCCTGCGTTTATTTTTGATTGTTGAACGGCGACTGATGCGTTATAAAGGTCCGTAAAAAATTCCTTTGCTTCGGGAAAATATTTTTTTTTAGCTAGATAAGTCGGGCCGTCTGCATCAGAAGCAATTGTACATTTTGGGTTATTAAGTTCAGGTAATAAAATATTTTTAGTTTCGGCGCTAGATGTTTGTGTGAAGCACGAGAACAAGAATATAAACAACAATAAAAATTTTAATTTCAAAATTCAAAAACCTCCGATAAAAAATAATAAAATAATTTGAGTTCAATGATAAATAATATTTTATAAGTTTTACGTTAGAATATAAATATTTTTGAAAATATCAGGATATATTACGTTTAAAAATCTAGTTATTATTTTATCATTTATTTATTATGCTTAAAAAAATATTTCGAGGTTTCTTTTAATTTAAATATGTGGCGTTATATTTCTGGTACAAACTGGCTATTAATTTTAGGCTTAATATTCGGAAGCGCAGGACTCGCAATTTTAGGCGACATTTTAGGACTCAAATACGGTAAAAAAAGAATCTCGCTGTTTGGTTTACGTCCAAAATATACCAGCCGAATTATTACGGCATTGACCGGCGCAATTATTGCAGTCGGAATTTTGGGAATAATGTCAGCTTTTTCTCAAGATGTAAGAACCGCATTATTTGGCATGAAATATATACAGCAACAAATTTACGATTTGCAATTACAATTAATTCAGAGTCGCGAAATTGAAGAAAAATCCCGCATAAGTTTGGATTTAACAGGTTTTGAATTGAATTCACTGAAAAATAATAAATTAATTCTAGAACAGGAAAAAAATGATCTGGAAACAAATTTAAAATTTATGCGCGAAGAATCAGAACAACTGAAACAAGATTTAAAATCAATGCGTAGTCAGGTTATTGCCTTGAATGCAAATGTATTATTAGCTCAAACAAATTTTGATCCAGGCATGACCCGCGAACAAATAATTTATAAATTCGATGATTTAAAACAGCAGGTGCGATTAAATATTTTGGCTAGAATTTCGCAATTAACTTTTACGAGGTTGAGAGATATTCCGGTAGAATTTGAGAGCGAACAAAATTTAATTAATATCATCGCAAATTCTGAAAATCGTTATTATGTCCGGGCGTTATCAGATGAAAATTATACTTATGGCGAAAATATGCACGTAAAAATAAAATGGAATTACGGCATAAGCAATATAATTTATAACGAAGGCGATGCAATATACAGAAAATTTTTTAAAAATGATATAAACGCCGAAGAAACTTTACATATATTTTTGCGCGGTCTGAAAACTCAAGCTATAGCCGATGGAATTTTACCGGAACCATCAACCAATAACGTCGGAACTATGGACGGAGAAGAATTTTTTTCTTCGGTTGAAATGTTGAGCGAAATAGATTCACCAGTGATTATTAACGCAATAGCTTCAAGGGATATTTATACGGAGGGGCCAATTGAAATTTATATATTATTCGAGGATTAAAATTTTATTTAAAAATGCAGCACGTAATAATTTACACTGACGGCGGAGCTTCACCTAATCCAGGTTTAGGAGGCTGGGGAGCTGTTTTAATTTCTGAACAGCATAATTTTACGCGGGAAATTTCCGGAGCAGAACCCGACACAACCAATAACAGAATGGAATTAACAGCGGCAATTAAAGCACTTGAATCTTTAAAATTTTCGTGCGAAGTTGATTTATATACGGATTCCGGATATTTAAGTAACGCTTTTAATAATGGCTGGCTCGATAAATGGCAAAA
>CALCEM010000014.1 GCA_937900285.1 uncultured Fretibacterium sp.
ATAGATAATAATGGCTTACCAGATTCAGGAACTAAATCAATTTTTGAAAATCCATATTTACAAACGAGTTATAATTTATTTACAAAATTAAGAAGAATAATAATTCGTAAAGAAAATTTAACAAAAATAAATTATTTCGATAAATGGCAAAAAAATAACTGGAACAAAGGCAAAGTTTTAAATATAGATTTATGGCAGAAATTATTAAATTTAACGCAGATTCATAAAATTAACTGGCATTGGGTTAAAGGACATGGGAATAATAAATTTAATAATCGTTGTGATGAATTAGTAAATGAAGCTAGGGAAAATTATAAACTCAACAGCTAAAATTTTTTTACACGTAATATTTCCCGTTCAGTGTCCAGTGTGCGAAAATCCTGCTGAAATTATTTGCGATGAATGTTTAAAAAATCTGTTTCAGGATGAAAATATTATTTTTCGCGATACTAAAAATTTAAAAATTTACGTGGCCTCAAAATATGAGGACAATATTAAAAAAATTATTCACGAACTAAAATATAAAAATTCGAAATTATTGGGCTATAAATTAGGCTGTGAAATTGCGAAATTATTCGAACGTCCGAACGTAAATTATTTAGTTCCGGTTCCTTTACATATAGACAGCACCAGAAAATATAATCAGGCTTATGAAATTGCACGGGGTCTCGGCCATGTCTGGAATATAAAAATTTTTAATGAAACAGCATGGACAAAAATTGTACAAAGACGTGCATTATTAGGCGTTGCCGAACGTAAATTATTAAGCGAAGATGCTTTTAAAATTACCGGCGATCTAAATAATTTAAAAATTTCGATAGTTGATGATGTCTGCACGACTGGCACAACACTTTTAAAATTTTCTCAGGCTTGTAAAAATTCCGGCGCTCTTGTTGAATCGGCTTATACAGTTGCAGGAACGCAATAAATTAAATAATAAATTTGCCATGTATAGTAAAATGAAAAATATTTATGAACTCAGAGGAAGGATTTTAATTATATGAGACAATTTATTATTACTGGTATGACGTGTTCTGCGTGCAGTGCCAGAGTTGAAAGGGTTGTAAAAAAATTACCCGGCGTTGAAAGTTGTGCAGTAAGTTTATTAACTAATTCAATGAACGTTGAGGGGAGTGCTTTGGATTCTGATATTATTGCGGCCGTCGTTAAAGCAGGTTACGGAGCAAAAGTAAAAGAATCTGAAAATAAATCAAAAGCTTTAACGCAAGATGAAGAATTACTCGAAGATCACGACACTCCAATTTTAAAAAAGCGTTTAATTTATTCGTTAGGATTTTTATTAATACTGCTTTATATGTCAATGGGGCACATGATGTTTAAATGGCCTTTACCGGATTTTATGAAAGATAATCATATTATGATGGGAATAATTGAATTACTTTTGGCCGGCATCGTCATGGTCATCAATCAAAAATTTTTTATAAACGGTTTCAGAAATTTATTTCACGGTGCTCCAAATATGGACAGCCTTGTCGCGTTGGGGTCTGGTGTTTCATTTTGTTACAGCACGTGGGCATTATTGGCGATGACTCAAGCTCAATTAATTGGAGATTCCGAAAAAGTAATAAATTATATGAACGAGTTTTATTTTGAAACTGCGGCGATGATCTTAACGTTAATAACAATTGGAAAAATGCTCGAAGCTCGCTCAAAAGGAAAAACAACCAACGCGTTGAAAAGTTTAATGAAATTATCGCCAAAAACTGCGACGATTATCGAAAATGGTTCTGAAAAAATTATTCCGGTTGAAAATGTGAAAACAGGAAATATTTTTATTGTTCGTCCCGGCGAGAGCATACCTGTTGACGGCAAAATAATTGAAGGCTCAAGCGCGGTAAATGAATCCGCTCTAACTGGTGAAAGCATTCCAGTCGATAAAGTTCCGGGCGATACAGTTTCGGCAGCGACAATAAATCAAGCAGGTTTCATAAAATGCGAAGCCGTAAGAGTTGGAGAAGATACGACACTGTCTAAAATTATAAAAATGGTCAGCGATGCATCTGCAACAAAAGCACCAATATCAAAAATTGCTGATAAAGTCTGCGGAATATTTGTGCCGGCTGTCATATTAATTTCAATTTTGACGGTAATAATTTGGCTTTTAGTTGGCAAAAATTTCGGGCAGGCATTATATTACGGAATAGCTGTGCTCGTTATAAGTTGTCCTTGTGCTTTGGGGCTTGCTACACCTGTAGCTATTATGGTCGGGAATGGTATAGGCGCGAAGAACGGAATTTTATTTAAAAATGCTGTGTCGCTCGAAGAGACCGGAAAAATAAAAATTGTAGCTCTTGACAAAACCGGAACAGTTACAGCAGGTGAACCAAAAGTTACGGATATTATGCCGGCGGAAAATTTTACGGAATCGGAATTATTGGAGCTTGCTTACTCGCTTGAAAAAATGAGCGAGCACCCTTTATCAAAAGCAATCGTAAACAAAGCAGAAGAATTAAATATAAAATTAATTGATAACGTATCAGATTTTAAAGCGATTGCCGGAAATGGTTTAACAGCTAACGTAAACGATAAAATTTTATTTGGGGGCAGTCTGAAATTTATAAGCTCAAAAATAAATATTTCAAATGAAATTAATGATCAAGCTGAAAAATTATCTGAAGAAGGTAAAACGCCATTATTATTTATTGAGGGTGATAAACTAGCGGGGATTATAGCAGTAGCAGATGTAATAAAATCCGACAGCCTTCAAGCAGTGAAAGAGCTTCAAAATATGAATATTCGCGTAATCATGTTGACAGGAGATAACGAACAAACGGCCAAAGCTATTGGCGCACAAGCTGGAATAAAAGAAGTTATAGCAGGAGTATTGCCCAACGAAAAAGAAAATATAATACGAAATCTAAAAAATGAAGGACGCACCGCAATGGTTGGAGATGGAATTAACGATGCACCTGCATTAACTAGGGCTGATATAGGCATCGCAATAGGAGCAGGCACAGATATAGCGATCGATGCTGCAGATGTAGTTTTAATGAAAAATAGTTTACTTGATGTACCTGCTGCGATTCGTTTAAGCCGTGAAACTTTGAGAAATATTCATCAAAATTTATTCTGGGCATTTTTTTATAATATTATTGGGATTCCAATTGCTGCGGGTTTATTTTCTTCGTTATTGGGTTGGCAGTTAAATCCAACTTTTGGAGCGGCTGCGATGAGTTTATCAAGTTTTTGTGTCGTGACTAACGCATTGAGATTAAATCTCGTAAAAATTTATGAGAAACATTAAGGAGCAAAAAAATATTTAAATATGTCAATAAACGAAAAATATAAAATTTTAAAGGATCATATAAAATCATTGGGAAGTGTTGCCGTTGCATTTTCTGGAGGAGTTGACTCGACGTTATTATTAAAAGTTGCTCACGATGTGTTAAATAATAATGCAATAGCTGTAACTGCTTCGTCAAGTTCATTTCCTGAAAGAGAATTAAACGAGTCAAAAAATTTTTGCGATGAAAATAATATAAAACAAATAATAATTTATTCTGACGAGCTTAATATACCGGGATTCAAAAATAATCCTGAAAACCGCTGTTATTTATGCAAGAAGGAATTATTTACGGAAATTTTAAAAACTGCTCGTGAAAATAATATTGCGCATGTTATAGAAGGTTCAAATATTGATGATTTAGGAGATTACCGTCCGGGACTTCAAGCAATTGATGAGCTAAATATAAAAAGTCCGTTGCGTTTTGCGAAATTTTCAAAAACTGAAGTCCGACAATTATCTTGGGAGCTTGGTTTAAAAACTTGGGATAAGCCGTCTTTTGCGTGTTTAGCTTCTCGGTTTGTTTATGGTGAGACGATCACGGAAGAAAAATTAAAAATGGTCGGACGTGCCGAAGAATTTTTAATAAATTTGGGATTTCGTCAAGTGCGCGTAAGAATACACGAAAATATTGCAAGAATAGAAATAAATCCGGAAGATTTTGGCAAAATTATTCAGGCCGATAACAGAATTAAAATTTATGATGCTCTCAAAAATTTAGGATTTTCGTACGTGACTCTAGATTTAAAAGGTTATCGAACAGGAAGCATGAACGAAACATTAAAGAAATAAATTAAAAAAATTAAAATTCCCCTCCGATTTGATTTTTTATTGACAGAGGGGAAAATTTATTATTTACAGCAATCCAAAATATTCCAGACGCTTTTTACATTCTTCACGCCCTAAATGTTCGGCAACTTCAAAAATTCCGGGACTGACTTTCATTCCGGTTAATGCATATCTTAAAGGCATCGCATAATCTTTCATTTTTACGCCGTGTTCATTTACCCAATTGCGAGCGGACTCCTCTAAAATTTCGCATTTAAATTCAGAATTTGAAAATAAATATTTATAAAACTCCTTCAACTTTTCGCGATCTAAATCATCAGCATTCCAACGCGCTTTAACAGGTTCAAACGATACAAAATAATCCGAAAATTCCGCCATCTCCTTCGCTGTTTTTCCGCGCCCGGCCATGAGCGTTAATGCATCTGCTAACCATTTAGAGCCGCGTTCAGCTTCAACAGCCTCAACCGGTAAATTTGCCTCGATCCAAAACGGTTTTATCATTTTCAATCTCGTTTCAGGGTCAAGCCTCTTTAAATGTTCCTGGTTTATATAATTCAACTTGTCAAAATCAAATACCGCAGGACGGCGAGCAACTCTCGATAATTCAAATAATTCCGCCGCCTCAGAACGCGTAAAAATTTCTTTGTCGTCTCCAGCTGACCAGCCTAATAAAGCAAGAAAATTAAATACTGAATCTGGCATATAACCCATATCACGATATTCGTAAATGCTCGTTGCTCCGTGACGTTTGCTTAATTTTTTCTTGTCGCGTCCCAAAATCATAGGCAAATGCGCAAATTCCGGAACTTCCCAACCGAGCGCACGATAAATTAAAATTTGTTTCGGAGTGTTTGAAATATGATCTTCTCCGCGTATAACATGAGACATCTGCATTAAATGATCGTCAATCACTACTGCATAATTATATGTTGGCATTCCGTCACTTTTTATTATTACGATGTCCTTTAATTTTTCGCTGTCCTTTTCGCGTAAACCATCGCTCATAACTTCAACTTTTCCGTAAACGAGATCGTTAAATGAAATATCGATGCCGGGTTCAGTTTTAAAAATTATTGCGTTGCCGTCGCGATATGCTTTATTTTCGTTTACTAATTGTTCGGCGTATTTTTTGTAAATTTCTAAGCGTTCGGACTGTCTGTAAGGTCCATAATCTCCGCCTTTGTCCGGACCTTCATCCCAATCTAATCCCAGCCATTTCATACCGTCCATAATAGTTTGCTCGTATTCTTTGGTCGAGCGTACTAAGTCCGTGTCCTCAATTCTTAAAATAAATTTTCCGCCCGTGTGTCTGGCCCATAACCAATTAAATAACGCCGTATGCCCTCCACCAATATGTAAAGCTCCCGTAGGACTTGGCGCAAATCTTACGCGCACTTCTTTGAAATTACTCATTTAAAAATTTTTACTCTCCTTTGTCCATTCAAATATACCGAGCGAAGCTGCTACACTTGCATTTAACGAACCAACTCCGCCGGATTTTATCGGAATGCGTAATAATATATCGCAATTTTTTTTTACAAGTCTCGAAATCCCAGAACCTTCCGCTCCAATTATTAAAGCAGTTTTATCCGGGAATTTTTCATCATAAATATTTATATTTGATTTTTCGTCCAATCCTAAAACCCAGAAATTTTTATTTTTCAATTTTTCGATCGCCGAATTAATATTTACAACCTGAATTAAAGGCAGTCTTAACGAAGCTCCCGCGCTGGTTTTTATGACAGTTCCAGACGGTAAAGCTGCCCGATCCTTCGGAAAAATAACGCAAGATGCTCCGCCGGCTTCAGCAGTTCGGATTATTGCGCCTAAATTATGAGGGTCTTCGATGTGATCCAAAATTACAATTAAAGCGCGTTCGGATTTCAAATTATTTATAAATTCATCGAGTTCAAAATATTTTACTGTTTTTAATTCGCAAATTACGCCCTGATGGTTTTCACCGTTTGAAATTTTGTCCAGCATGTCATTTTTTACGATATTAAATTTTATATTATGTGACTTTGCGAGATTAATAATTTCATCACGGAATTTAATATTAACATTTTCGCCGATAAATAATTTTAAACATCTCAACGGGTCATCGCGAATCAAATCTAAAACCGGTTTGCGTCCAGGACAAATATTATTATTTATTTTGTGCAACCTCCTGCGAAAAAATATTTTTTATTTCAAATATGAACCGAATTTTAACACGCATAATACTTTAATTTCATGGCCGAATGATTATAAAAAAAAATGCGCGCAAACTTTTTCAAAAAATAAATTTGTGAGAAATTGCGATAACTTAATTTAAATGGGATTTTTGTGCCTGTAAATGTGCCTGTAAAATTTTTTATTTCCAATTGCTATAAAAAAGAAAATTCCCCCCGGAAATTTATCAGTTTTCATAAAGTATTTTACGCGGGGGGATGGGAGTGGTCAAACCTTTTCAAATTTTAATTTAACGTAATTTTTTATTGAGTCAAAACCTTTTAAAATTCTTAATTCTCCGGATTTTCGTTCCTCTGCTCTTCCCATCGTGTAACACGTCGAAGGCTCCAAACCTAAAACATATTCTCCGCTCCGCATTGATTTCCATTGAGATAAACGAGGCAAAGTATTTAACGACCATTCAAGCGAAATATTTATTTTTAATTCGTCGTTGTAAATTTTTGCGACTGGTTCAGAATATATCTCATTAAAATAAACTCGTTCCGGCTCATTGTCGATCGGCTTTATAAATTTGCATTGGTCTTTTATTCCGGCTGCTGCGTAATCAGTTCTCGGCGTAACTTTTTTATTTTCCGGAAGCGTTAATTTTGTCTTCTCATTCAAAAACGGATAACCAAAATTTACGTGATATAACATTTCATATTCAACCGGATTCGGCGTTAAATTCGTTATTTCATCTTCAAGCAAAATTTCAGAACCATAAACAGGGATTATATATTTACGTTTAACTGATAATGCGTGCTTCCATTGTTCAGTTTCTAAAATTTCACCGCTGATATAAATATTTTTATCGTCAGTATACGCGCTCAAATTTCTCGCTGAATTTCCGTGAAATCTTCCATGTAACGGATGAAATTCCCCATCGCCTTCGATGTCCTTACATTCCGGGCCGACCGATAATAATCCGCAGGTGTATAACATTCCGCCGGGAAAAGTGTGATCAAAATTATCAGGTATAGGCAAAAATCTCGCAGGACTATCATAACCGTTTTTGGTCATGTAATTTATATTCACTCCGCAAAATTTTAAACTTCCCAAATCAAGCCCAGTGTCAGCTAATACATCAAAATTTAATCCGCCGGCCGTCGTGACTTCATAAATACAAATTCCGCGAGCGTTACCCTCATCCAAAATTACCCGGCGAACTCCATATAATTGCGCTGAGTTTCCGACATATCTATATAAATTTTCACGTTCCATTTTAATTTAACACGCTCTCCACAAATTTATCGAATGCAGCAAAACCTTTTTGGTCGCGCTTAAATACTCCGCTGTCAGTTAAAACCCTCGCGAAAACGTGCCCGACTTCATTGCGTAACATCGTGCGGATCATATCGGTGCCAGTTAAATTTTTATATTTGATTCTTAATTCTTTATACCATTTTTGATGCGCCTCAAGTTCTTCCGGTAATTCTTCAGCTTCAGCGGCCCATAATTTGGCAATTTCCTCAAGAGATTTTTTCAGGCGGGCAGGTAAAACTGCAAGTCCCATGACTTCGATTAATCCGATATTTTCCTTTTTAATGTGATGTACGTCAGCATGAGGGTGAAATATTCCGAGCGGATGTTCTTCGCTTACTCTGTTGTTGCGTAAAACGAGATCGAGTTCAAAATTTTTGTCCCAACGTCTAGCAATCGGAGTAATAGTATTATGCGGTTCACCGTCAGAATATGCTAAAACGTTCACGCTCTCGTCCGTCCATTCGCGCCAGGCATCAAGAATTTTACAAGCATAATCCGTCAAAATTTCCGGGTCAGTTGAATTTAATCTCAATGCAGACATGGGCCATTTAATTCTGCCTATCGTTAAATCTGTTTCGTGATCTTTAATTTTATAAGTCTTTTCGATTTTCGCGTAATTCATCGCAAAAGCATAACGCCCGCCCTGATAATGATCATGCGACAAAATAGAACCTCCGACGATCGGCAAATCTGCATTTGATCCCAAAAAATAATGCGGAAACTTTTCAACGAAAGCAAATAAATTCTCAAATGTATCGCGGTTTATTAACATTGGGACGTGATTTTTATCAAGCACAATACAATGCTCATTATAATAACTGTACGGAGAATATTGAAAAAACCATTTACGCCCCCTTAAATCTACCGGGATCAATCTTATATTTTGTCTTGCTGGGTGGCCGTGATGTCCAAAAAATCCTTCATTCTCGCGACATAATAAACATTTTGGGTAACCTGTTGACGGTGCGTTTTTAGCCTTTGCAATATCGCGCGGATCTTTTTCTGGCTTCGATAAATTTATTGTTACATCGAGGTCGCCATATTCTGTTTCAGTTTTCCAGCAAATATTTTTTGCGGTGCGTTCCGAGCGTATATAATTCGAAGCTATACCTAAATTATAAAAATAATCTGTTGCTTCGACCGGAGATTTTTTATATAACTCGTTAAATTTTGAAATTACATCTGAAGGTCTAGGAGTTAAAACGCCCATTAATCTGGTGTCAAGTAAATCGCGTTCAAGTTCTGTATTTTCAATTAAATTTTTTTCCGCAACATAATCCAAAATATTACTTAAAATTTTGTCCGGCGACATTCCAAACTCAGTATTAATATTTTCCGGTTCAAATTCATGTACACCGAGTTCACCAATTAAAGAATTAGCGGCCCAAAAAAAATCTTTATCAGTGATTAATTCATGTTCGAGCGCAAATTTCAATAAATTATTTAATTCGTGATTGAGCATTTAAAAAATTTTCCTCCTTCTTTTGTGTTTATGTTTAGTGTTAAGTTTAAATTATTTCCAGTCAAGTTTTAACGATAATATAGCCCAAGTATTTTTTTTATTATATCTGTGCGGTTTTGCGGTTGCGTGAAAAGTTGCCGGTCTGTCAGATTTATTTTTTAAATTATAAATTTCTCCGGTCATAGTAATAATATTTCCGGATTTTTTAACGTTCTTAACTTCTGCGTAATATGGAGCGTCTTCATCTTCAGGTTTATCAAAATGATAATTTTCACCGTCAAAATAAATTTCCGGGCTTGAATTCGTGATACTTTTATTTTTGATGTCCATATCAAAATATTTTTTGACCGAAGCGGCGACAGCTTTACCGGAAATAATATAAGGCCCGTACTCGCAATTTTGGTCTTTGCATTTTTTTATAGTAGATTTTTGATTATTGATGAAGTTATGAACGATTCCGAAGCGTATTAATTCGCTGACGTTTACCGGGTTTCCCAAGTGTAAAATATCTTCATCGCCGTCTAAATTTATATCAAAGTCATATAAACCTGTTTCGGTGAAGTTGCTTAAAAAAATTCCCATCCTGTAAATTTCAGACTAAGCAGCATAAGATGCAGATGAACTTAAAAGAATTAAATATATTAAAAGCGTTGCAACAAAAAATTTTTTGAACATAATTAAATTAAAACCCCTTTATAAAATTATTATAGAATTATATTAAATTAAATATTATTCAGGAGGTAAAAAATTAGTTGATTGAACTCGAACATATTATAAAAAATTTTCAGGCTGATACAAATAAAAATATTTCTATTCATGCCGTTAATGATGTCTCGTTAAAAATTAATGACGGTGAAATTTTTGGGATTATTGGATTTTCCGGTGCCGGTAAATCAACACTCGTAAGATGTATAAATTTATTGGAGCGTCCTGATTCAGGTTCAGTAAAAATTGACGGTGTCGAAATAACAAAATTAAAACCGAGAGATTTATATAAAGCACGCCGAAAAATTGGCATGATCTTCCAGCAGTTTAATTTAATGCCTTCACGCACTGTATTTCAAAATGTCGCGTATCCTTTGACGAATTTAAGCAAAGATGAAATTAAAAATAAAGTTCGCGAACTATTATCGCTGGTCGAAATTTCAGAAAAGGAAAATAATTATCCTTCAGAATTATCCGGCGGCCAAAAACAACGCGTCGCAATCGCTAGAGCTTTAGCCAATGACCCAACGATTTTATTATGCGATGAAGCCACCAGCGCGCTCGACCCTCAAACTACCGGAGCAATTTTGCAATTATTGAAGGACCTCAACAAAAAATTAAATTTAACGATAGTCGTCATTACTCACGAGATGGAAGTTGTAAAAAATATTTGCCGAAAAGCTGCCGTTATGGATCATGGCCGAATTATTGAAACTGGTGATGTATTTTCAATATTTTCAAACCCAAAACACGAAGTAACAAAAAATTTTGTGCGGACGACTTCCAATTTATCGAAGCTTGAAATTTTGTTGCGCGAAAATTCTCCGATGGTCAAATTAAATCCCGGTGAAGTTTTAGCGAGATTAATTTATATTTATGCGGAAGTTTCAGAGCCTTTAATCTCGTCAATGTCGCGCGAGTTTAATCTGGAAATAAATATTATTTTGGCTGATGTTGAAATTGTTTCCGGCATAATGATCGGCGGAACTGTCGTAATTTTTAAAGGTGACCGCGAAAATATTTTAAAGGCGTTTGAATATTTGAAGGCCAGAAATGTAAATGTTGAGGTGATAAAAGGATGTTAAATGAAATTTTCCCGAATTTAATTAAACGTATGCCGGAATTTTGGAAGGCAGCCGGCGACACTTTATTAATGGAAGCATGGTCCGGATCAATATGTTTTGTAATAGGTTTGATACTCGGAATAATTTTAACTGTTACGAAGCCCGGCGGAATTATGGAAAATCGTCCGGTGTATCAAGTTTTGGACAAAATTGTAAATTTATTTAGATCGATTCCTTTTATAATTTTGCTGACAGCTTTAATGCCCTTATCGCGTTTAATAATGGGGACTGCGATTTATGTTCGCGGAGTAATTGTGCCTTTAGTTTTTGGTGCGACTCCATTTTTTGCGCGTCAAGTTGAGAGTGCGTTAGCTCAAACGGATCACGGATTAATTGAGGCAGCTTTATCGATGGGGTCTAGTCCATTAGAAGTAATTTTCAGAGTATATCTGCGTGAGAGCATTGCGCCAATAACAAGAGCGACAACTATAACGGCAATAAGTTTATTAAGTTTAACGGCGATGGCTGGAGCTGTAGGAGCTGGGGGGCTTGGAGATTTTGCAATACGTTACGGCCATGACAGAAATATGATCGATATAACTTGGGTTACGGTTATAGTTTTGGTTGTTGCTGTCAGTGCTGTTCAATGGTTCGGGGATTTTGTAGCACGGAAGAACACGCATTAAAAAAAAAATTTTTGAGGAGTAAATTTAAAATGAGTTTTTTGCGCAAATTTTTTAAACGTAAACCGGACGCAATTTTAAATAAAATGGTGGCTCGCGGCTTAAATTTTGGACATGATCAAATTTCAAACTGGGGATTAACGTATCTCGATAAGCAAAATATAAAAGCTAGTAATATTTTAGATGCAGGATGCGGAGGCGGTCAAAATATTTCATCGATGCTGCTCAAATATCCTGAAGCAAAAATAACGGGTGTTGATTATTCTGCGTTATCAGTTGCGGATGCTATAAGATTCAACAGTGATGAAATAGCTTCGGGGCGGTGCAAAATTTTAGAGGGCAATATAATGAGCTTAAAATTTTTTGATGGAAATATATTTGATTTAGTGACGGCATTTGAGACAATATTTTACTGGCCTGAACTTGAAAAATGTTTTTCTGAAATTTATAGAATTTTGGTGCCCGATGGAAATTTTATGATTGTGAACAGATGTGATGACGCTGAGGCAGTTGGCTTAAGATTTGCGAGGATTAACGAAGTTATGAAAGTTTACACGCTTCCGGAAATTGAGAGCGCGTTAAAGGGAGCGGGCTTCAAAAATATAAATATAAATCGTCATAATTATTTGCGTTGGGTTTGTATGTTTGCAAAAAAATAAATACTGCATGATCCCGGAAATTGAGGGCGCGTTAAGAAATAGAAATGCAGGCTTAAAAAATATAATTGGTAATCGTTATTTTATATGTTCGTAAAAAAATAAATGGTGCTAGAATACGCGAAATTTTTTAAATCAAGTTTAGGAGGAAATTTATTAATAATGCGTAAAATTTTATTGAGTGCTTTATTAATTTTAGTTTTAGCGTTTAGTGCTTCAGCTGATGTGACGATCAGGCTCGGAGTTACCGGGAGTGTTTATGATGAGTTATGGGCACCGGCAAAAAATTTATTGAAGTCTGAAGGGATTAATTTAGAAGTTATTCAATTTACGGATTATGTTACGCCGAATCGTGCATTAAATGATGGTGATATTGATTTAAACGGTTTTCAGCATCAAATTTATTTTAAAGATGAACTCGAAAGCAGAGGCTATAAATTAACTAATATTGCAAACACTTTTGTAGTGCCGTTAAATTTATATTCACGCAAAATTAAAACCCTCGATGAAATTAAAGATGGTGACGTTATAGCAATTCCGAACGATCCAACTAACGGCGGACGCGCAATAAAAGTTTTAGCGACTTCAGGATTAATAAAATTACGTGATGGAGCAGGCTTCAATCCGACAAAAGATGATATAGAAACTTACAATAAAAAAATTGAAATTCAGGAATTAGCAGCCAACGTAATACCGGCAGCATTACCCGATGTTACAGCCGGAGTAATTAACGATACATATGCGCTTGATAATGGATTAAAAGCGAGTGATGCAGTATTTGCCGATCAAGCTCGTGAGCATGAATACTGGAATTTATTGGCAGCTCGCACGAGTGATTTAAACGATCCTGCGAAGGTTGAAGTATTCGATAAAATTATAAAGGCGTTGCACAGTCCGGAGAGCAGAAAAGTATTTGAAGAATTATACGGAGGATTTTTCAGGCCGGTAGGATGGGACGAGGATTTATTAGCGCCGTTCAGAAAATAAAATAAAATTTGACAGGACATTTTTAATTTAAATTCCCGTGACTAAAAATTTTAAGAGTTGCGGGGATATTTTTTTGTAATTATAATTTCGCTCATGAAAAAATTTCGGAAAATATCTCACAGAATAATTTTAATATTTATCGTTGCGTTTATATATCTCGAATGGGGAATAATTTCGGACGAGCGCGCAAAATTTGGAATAGCCTGCGGAAATCCATTTGTGAAAGAGATCGCTTTAACGTTTGATGATGGTCCGCGTGAGAATGGAATGTACGAATTAATAAACGTGCTGGAAAAATTTAACGTGAAGGCGACGTTTTTTTTAGTTGGGAAATTTGCGGAGCGTTACAGCGAAATAACTTTAAAAATAAATTCTTCCGGCCATGAAATAGCAAATCACACGTATACGCATCCGAAATTATTTAAATTATGGGTTGAAAAAATTATACGGGAGGCGGAACGCTGCGATGAAGTTTTAAATAATTTGGGAATAATTCGCACGAGATTTTTAAGACCGCCCGGCGGGAAATTTGGTTTAAAAATATTTAACGCGATGCGCCGGTATAATTTAAAATTGGGACTCTGGAATATAAATACAGCTGATTACACTGGACGGCCTGCGAATGAAATTATAAATTTAGTTGTGAAGAGTGCACGACCCGGCGCAATAATTTTAATGCATTCCGGCGTAAAAAATACTGTTGAAGCATTACCCGAAATTATTGAGAATTTGAAATCTCGCGGATATAATTTTGTGAGAATTTCGGATTTATATAACGAAGGAAAAATTTAAATTTAAAATAAAGATACGCATTTCGGAGGTTGAAAAATTTTGATTTCGCCAGATAATAATGGAAGAGGACTCAGGACTCAGGACTCAGGACGAAAAACGAAAATGAAACACTTTATATAATTGTCCCAGCATATAACGAAGCGGAAAATATTAAAAATTTTATTGATGACTGGTATCCGGTAATTGAAGCGCATAACTCTTCAGGAAAATCACGGCTTGTAATAATCGATGACGGGAGCAAAGATGAAACTTACAAAATTTTAAAGGACTCTGCTCAGGACAAAAATTTATTAATTCCAATCACCAAACAAAACAGCGGACACGGTTCAACAGTTTTATACGGTTATAAATATGCAATAGATAACGGAGCAGATTATATTTTTCAGACTGATTCTGACGGCCAGACGTTGCCAGAAGAATTTAAATTATTTTGGGACGAGCGCAAAAATTTTGACGCGATATTGGGTAAACGACCAAACAGACAGGACGGAATGTCAAGAAAATTTATTGAAAACGTTTTGAGATTGATTCTAAAAATAATTTTTGGTGTGAGCATTCCTGATGCAAATGCCCCGTTTAGATTGATGAGCGCAGAAATTTTAAAAAAGTATTTGCCGATGATTCCGGAAAATTTTAACTTACCAAATGTGATTTTAACGACGTATTTTAAATATTTTGATGAAAAAATTAAATTTATTGGCATTACTTTCAGACCGAGACGAGCCGGGAAAAGTTTTGTAAATGTAAAAAGTATTATGAAAATTGGTTTTAAAGCTGTTAAAGATTTTTACGTGATAAGGAGAAATTTAAATCATGTTTAAACGACATCAAAAATTATTTTTTATTATTGCGGTTTTAATTGGCATTTTGGTACGTTTTATTTTTATTTTCAGAGGGCATAATTTTGATTTTGATTCCTTTTGCATAGTTGGGGAGTTGGTATCTCAAGGCAAAAACGTTTACGCAAACACCCCAAGATATAACTACGGGCCAATATTTTTTACATTGCTCGGAATGTTTTATAAATTAGCGTCGTATTTTACACATAAAATTATTTTATATAGATTTATGATTGTTGGGACTTTAACCCTTGCAGATTTAGGCATAACAGAATATATCAGACGTAAAGCAGGAATTTTTTGGGCGATATTATTTTTTATAAATCCTATCTCGTTAATTATTACTGGCTATCACAATCAATTTGATAATATAGCGGTCTTATTTGCGTTATATGGATGTTACTGCATTGAAAATACTCAACATGAAAATAATTTTAAATTTCAGGATTTGGCAGGAATAATATTATTATCGTTGAGCATTATCACTAAACATATTTTATTCATAATGCCGGTATGGATTTTATTAAACCAAAATATAAACCCGCGTAAAAAAATTTTATATGCATTTGTTCCGCCTGTATTATTTTTGTTAAGTTTTGTTCCGTATTGTTTTGAAGGCTGGCGCGGAATTATCAGACATGTATTTTTATACAGATCGTTTAATAATTTTCCGTTGTTTGGTATAGGAATGATAAAACATTTTAGTAAATCTTTTTGGTTTTCTTTTTCGTTTCCTTTATTTACGTTATTCATGTGTGCAGGGGCTTATTTATTCAGGCGCGAAAAAATAGATGAAATTATATTGATTTATTTAACTTGTTTAGTATGTTTTTCGTCTGCTGTAGCAAATCAGTATTTAGCGATCCCATGTGCAGCGATAGTTATATTATTTAAATTGAAATCTTTAATTTATTTTTTTGTCGGAGGATTTTATTTAATACTCGATGGTGCCGGGCTTCATCTCGCAAATTTTTTAGGGATCAGAATATCATCAAATTTATTTTATACGTTATTAACGTGGTGTTTATTGTATTACTTGATTATTTACACGAAGAATAAATTTTTAAATTAAATAATTGCTCCCCTGTTAAAATTTTTTTGCTTAATATTTTTTTATTTAATGGCAGGGGAATTTTTTTATTTTTTTATATTTTATAATTTAATTTTATCGCTTGCTCAGGCTGTTAATTATTAATCTCGCTTCAGGTTCGGCCGTATCGCCGTCAAGCCATAATAATAATTTTAAAAATTCAGTTTTATCATCAAAAATATAAGTCATAGTTTTAAAATTTTTGCCGTCATATTCCTGTATAGCTCTGTACGAAGCATATTTAATCCCGTTAATTCTTCCGTCTGTAATAATTTCTGTACAGTTTAAATTTCTGGTGTCGAATTTTAAAAAATCTTCGAGAGATCTGCTTTTATTATTAGTGTTGTCGTTTGCATTCTTAGAAATTTGAAATACATCAAAATCTAATAACGTCACATCGCTTTTATAATATTTTACTTGACCCCTCGAACGTTCTTCATCTGTTATTTCTTCTTCTTTAAAACTCATTGGAACGCTCGCATAATATGACGAAGTTCCGAGCCTTATAATTTTTCGTTTCGTGACATCCTCCGCAAAAAATAAAGCGCAGACCGTCAAAGCCAGCATTACTAAACCAAATATTATTATTGAAAATTTTTTGTTCTGATCCATGTCCATAATTTTTAAAATTTTAATTCGTCCAATTTTTGCATTTTTCTACAGCTTTTTTCCAGCCGTTATAATTTTTTTCGCGATCCTGTTCGGTTGATTCACATTTGAAAATTTTATCAATCGCCCAATTTGCACGTATATCACCTTCATCCTTCCAAAATCCAACCGCTAAACCAGCAATATAAGCAACTCCCAGCGCAGTAATTTCGTTTACAACAGGTCTAATTACTTCACTGCCCAAAATATTAGCTTGAAGCTGCATCAATAAATTATTTATTACGGCACCGCCATCAACTTTTAAAGCCGTTAATTTTTTGCCGGAATCTTTTTCCATTGCTTCGATTACGTCACGAGTCTGATAACAAATGCTCTCAAGAGTCGCCCTGATTAAATGTTCTTTTCTTGTGTAGCGAGTCATTCCCAATATTGATCCCCGTGCAGTCATGTCCCAAAACGGCGCAAATAATCCGGAAAACGCAGGAACAAAATAAATCCCTCCAGAATCTTTAACTTTGCTCGCAAAATATTCCGTGTCGGGTGCAGCGTCAATAATTTTTAAATTATCTCTTAACCATTGGACAGCAGCTCCAGCTATTGCGATCGAACCTTCGAGGGCGTAATAACATTTATTTTTTTCGCGCGAATAAAATGCTGTCGTTAATAATCCGTTTTTGGATTGAATCGGCTTGTCTCCGATGTTCATTAACATAAAACAGCCAGTGCCGTAAGTATTTTTTGCTTCGCCTTCGCTTAAACATGCCTGCCCGAATAATGCCGCTTGTTGGTCTCCTAAATCTCCGGCAATTGGAATTTTTCCGCCGAATGGTCCCGCATCAGTTGTATAGCCATAAATATAGCTTGACGGTTTTATTTCGGGTAATATCGATCTTGGAATTTTTAACTCGTTTAACATTTCTTGATCCCATTCGAGATTTTTTATACTCATGAGTAAAGTTCTTGAAGCGTTCGAGACATCTGTAACATGAACTCCGCCATTTACACCGCCTGTCAAATTCCAAATTAACCAGCTGTCAATATTTCCAAATAATAATTTACCTGCTTCTGCTTTTTCGCGAGCACCCGGAACGTTATCGAGAATCCAGCGAATTTTTGTCCCGGAAAAATATGGATTAATCAGGAGGCCAGTAATATTTTTTACTTTTCCTTCGCCCTTATCGTTTTGAGTCCAGCCGGGTTTTTTCTGCCATTCCTCGCAAAAATTTTGAGTTCTGGTGCATTGCCAAACAATAGCGTTATAAATTGGTTTGCCTGTAAATTTGTCCCATAAAATTGTGGTTTCCCTCTGGTTGGTGATTCCGATTGCTGAAATATTTTCTGATGTAATTTGCGCTTTAGACATCACTCCTCTTATAACGTCCTGAGTTCTTGACCAAATTTCCATTGCATCATGTTCGACCCATCCGGGATTTGGGAAAATTTGTTCATGTTCCATTTGATTAGATGCGATGGGGCGGCCATTTTTAGAAAATAAAATACATCTGGTGCTGGTCGTTCCTTGATCAATCACAGCGACATATTTCGATGACATAAAAAAATTTCCTCCTGTAAAAAATTTTATACCAGCCATAAAACACCGTATAAAATTAAAAATTGCAGATGAATTATATAATTTATTTTGGATTTGTTTAATATATTAAAAATTTTCAGGATATTTTATTTTTGCAATTCTATAATTAATTTGCATTAGTTTATTTATCGAATATTATTATATAATTCAACATGCCTTAATTTTTTTATTTTCAGATTTTTAAATTTTTCAAATGGGAGTGTAAGAACTTGAGCGAGAAAGCTAAAATGAAAAACATCGGAATTATAACTTCTGGTGGAGATTGCGGGGGACTTAACGCCGTTGTTCGCGGAGCTGCTAAAACTGCTTTAATGCGCGGTATGAGAACTTTTATTATTCCAAATGGTTACGCAGGTCTTTATAATCTTGTTGAATTTGAAAAACTCGTCTGCCTCGACGAAGAACGCACCGATCATGTTAATTCATCATTTGCAGGAAGTGATGCAGGACACAGCCGCGTAAAAATTTCAAAAATTGCTGATCCCGATAAATATGATCGTATTTTAATGGGTTTACGCAAATTTAATCTTGATGGCCTTTTAATTTCCGGCGGTGATGACACTGGAAGCGTTGTAGTAGATTTATCAGAGCACGGAATTCCCTGCGTACATGCTCCCAAAACTATGGATTTAGATTTACAAACTTATTCAGTTGGCGGAGATTCTGCTATTAATAAAATTGCTAACATAGTCGATGATTTAAAGACGACAGGAACCACTCATAACAGAGTAATGATAATCGAAGTATTTGGACGTTATGCAGGTCATACGGCTTTCAGGGGCGGAGTAGCAGCTGATGCGGATTGTATTTTAATTCCTGAGATTCCTGTTGATTTTGATGCAGTTTACGCGCATTTGAAACATTATTATATACGCAGGATTTTAAATTCTGATGTACATTCCGGAACTTATACGATCGTTGTTGCTGAAGGTGTTAAAGGCGAGGACGGAAAACATTTTTCAGATGGTGAAGTGCAGGCAAAAGATTCATTCGGGCATCCGAAGTTAGCAGGAGCAGGAGCATATATCCGCAAGAGACTCGAAGACATGATGCGCGAAGACCCGGAAATTAAACAGTTTATGAAAACTTCCGGCATGTATGTACCTGGAGTATTTGAAATTCCAGAGGTCCGCGAAGTAATTCCGAGTCATATCGTCCGCAGCGGTTCAACTTCTGCATATGATGTAAGTTTTGGAAAAGAGATCGGATCGGCCGCTGTTATATTACTTGATGAGGGCATCAGCGGAGTAACAGTCGTAAATGTTTATAATGGCAAAATACGTTACATGCCGACAGCTGAAGCGATTGCGCAGAGATTTGTAAATCTTGAGAGTGTTTCATTTTACGAACAAATGGACATATGTTTCGGACGTTATCGCCAGCAATATGTGCCAGTACTGGAAGAACAGCACGGAGCAGCCGAAAGAATTTGCGATTAATTTAAAAATAAAATCCCCTCGCGAAAATTTAACGGGGGGAAATTTTTTTATTTCTTATTTATTTACTTTATTTATTTTTCGAGTTGGGATTTTAAAAATTTTATAAATTCATCAATATTATTTTTATTAATTTTCACTCCGAAGCCTTGTTTATATAATTCAGGATATTTTTTATTATTAAACATTACGTCGATCATTAAATCTCCTACTTCGGCTTTATAATGGCTGGTTTCAAGATAATTATTATTATCGAGCGTTATATTATTTAGACTGCTGAAATTATAAAATTCCGTTATGTCTGCAAGTCCTTTTAAAAAATCAAAATACTGCGTTTCAATTGAGGCTCTATAAGTAATTTGATGCATAGGATTTGTAAAAATTATGAGTTCAATATTATTTTTATCGCATAAATTTTTTATTTCCTGTATGCTGTTGAGCGCCAATTTTAAATTAATATATCCTTTTTTGCCAAATGATTCACCGAGCGAAGGTTTCACTTCATCAGAATCCCATTTAAATTTTGAAACAGCTCCATATTTCACATTTGAACCGGTTTCATAAAAATTTTTCACGTATAATTCAGATTCTTCATCTTCAAACATGATATGAAACGAACCAAATGCTACAGAAGGATTTAAATATAAACGCATGAAATTAAATTTATCGTTCGTGATTTTTTCATAAGGGCATCTCAGCTGTTGAGAGAAATGATCGTGAAAATCTTCAAGATATGAAAAGCTATCAACACCGATATAAATTTTTTCAGGACTAATATTATTTTTCAAAAAGGTTTTCAAATTTGCTAAATGCTCTGGAGGTGTTCCGGCTGAATATGTCATGTTATAAAAATTTCCGATATTGATTTTTTTTACATTGAGAGCACCAACACGAGATGAACCAAATATAAACGAGTTAAATTTTTTGGGATTATCTAGAATATATTTCATTTTTATATAATTCTTATTCGGTTCGACCCCGTTAGAGCGTATATTTTTAACATGAAAGACGTTGAACGGATCAACGATTATTGGAAAGATAGTGTATAAAACTAATATATAAATTAGAAATATTGAACACTTGATTAAAAAATTTTTCATGAAAATTCACCGCCTCAAAATTGAAAATACACAAACGCCACTTCATTACTGGCCATAAAAAATAAAATAGCGGTTATAATCCCAAAATAAATTAAATACCTGAATATTAAATATTTATTCGATGTGATTTTTTTTATAACGTTGTATTTTAATGAAATATAATCATAAATTCCGAGTAATGTCGCGTTGAATAATAATGCTTTTTTGCCACCTAAATTTATGCTTTCTATTCCTTCACAATAATAATTTTTTAAATTCGTTATTCCATTAAGAAAATTTTTTGTTATATATATTGCCTCGTTAAAATTATTCGCTCTGAAAAATATCCATGCCAACGAACAAAATATAAATACGCATAAAATTCTGAAAAATTTATTTATTCCGTTATGTGTTTTATGTTTATCAATGAAAATATTTTCTAAAATTTGCGCTGTTCCGTGAATACTCCCCCATATTATAAAATTCCAGCTTGCCCCGTGCCATAAACCGCTAATTAAAAACGTTACGAAAATATTTAAATTATGTCTGAATTTGTTTACTCTATTGCCCCCTAACGGAATATATAAATAATCTCTGAACCATGTGCTTAAAGAAATATGCCATCTGCTCCAAAATTCCCGAATACTCGACGAAAAATAAGGACTCTTGAAATTTTCCATTAAATTTATTCCCAACATTTTAGAACACCCTTGCGCTATGTCCGAATATCCAGAAAAGTCGCAATAAATTTGTATCGTAAACGCAAATATTCCGAATAATAACGCAAATCCATGAAATTTATAAACGTCATTAAAAATTTTATCTGAATATATCGCTAAATTGTCCGCTATCACTAATTTTTTAAAAAATCCCCATGTCATGAGCTTTATTCCGTATGCTGTCTGCTCATAATTAAATTTTTTAGCTGACTTAATTTGAGGCAGTAAATTATTTGTACGTTCGATCGGACCGGCTACTAACTGCGGAAAAAATGAAATAAATGTCGCGTAAATTCCAAAATTTTTTTCAGGCTCAATTTTATTTTTATATACGTCTATCACGTAGCCTAAAGTCTGAAACGTATAAAATGAAATTCCAACGGGTAATAATAAATTTAAAGTTATCGGATGCAGTTTTATAGCGAAAATTTTAAAAATATCATCCAAAATCTGCACGGCAAAATTAAAATATTTAAATACAAACAAAACTCCAAGACATGAAATTAACGCGAATACCAAAATAAATTTACGTGCCGGTTTATTTTCAATCTTGTTTAATAAAATTCCAGCTATATACGAAATAAACGTTGTGAATAAAATCAATATAATATATTTCGCGTTCCAGCTCATGTAAAAATACAAGCTCGAAATTAACAATAACACCCACCTAAATTTATCAGGGATCAACCAATAAATTATAAATACCGCTGGGAAAAATATTCCAAACTGCCAAGAGTTAAATAACATTTAAAATTCCCCCGGCAGTGCAAGAAGTGCAGAAAAAAAATTATTAAAATAAAAATTTACATAGTTATACGAGATGAGATGAGATGAGATGAGATGAGATGATTTAAGCATATTCATTTTATTTT
>CALCEM010000015.1 GCA_937900285.1 uncultured Fretibacterium sp.
ATGTGGGGGGGGGGGGTACGATCTCTTCAGGTGAGGATCTTTTATATTATGAGATTTTACGCGGAGTTATTCCTCATACAAGCGCAATGTTATTCAACAGAAATTTTATTGACAAAAATAAACTCGAATTTCAGGACGGTTGTTTAGCTGGTGAAGATGTAGAGTTCAGACGCAAAGCATTATGCAGAGCCGAAAAAGTTAAATTTATTGATGATTGTTTATATATTTACGTGCATCATCCTGGAATGACTTCAAACAGAAATAATTACGATAAGCAAAAGAAAAATTTTCGTTATGAATGTTTTTTACATGCTCACGAGAGATTATTAAATTACTTGATGAAATATGCTAAAACAGAAAAAACTAAATATGTAGCTCAAAATTATTTATCGCCGGAAATTGCTACGATGAAATTTAATCTAAGTGCGCGTAAAAATGATTTAGCTGAATTTATGAATTTATATCAGGATGAAAATATTATTAAAGATTTAAAACGGGCATTCAAATTTTTCATGTTAAGACATAAGCCGGAAATATTTTTTAAAGCGTTTATGATTTATTTTTTCCCGAAGATTTATTTTAAATTACGCAAATGGTGAATTAAACGTGAAAATATTATTTTATTCGGATGCTTTAGTAATTGATGGAGTAACGTCATATATTTTGAATGTTGGGAAAGTTTTGAAGGATGCCGGCCATGAAGTTGCAATTATAGGACGCTGGGGCGGAGTTAAGGGCTTTCAATCGAGATATAAAGAGGCAGGAATGAAATTAATTACTTGTCCATCGATTAGCGTAGGAAATTTTTATTTTGATATTTGTGCGAAAAGATTTAAGCCTGATATTATCATGACTGATCCCCGCAGGTCGTTTCCATTAGCGACGAGATTAAAAAAATTAACTGGTACAAAAGTTGTGACGTATTTTCTTGATCCGGTTGAGAAAACTGATAAACCAGGCCGTGATATTGAGAGCCTGAAAAAATATTCTGAAGTTTGGACAGCGTTTGAAGAGCCGATTTTAAAAGAATTACATGAGATCGCGCCGAAATTTAAAATTTTTGAATTAACCCGGCCGGTCGATGCGTTTATAAAATTTGAAAGTCTGGGCGAAAATGAAAATTTTAATATTTTATGTTTTGGCAGATTAAGCAGAGGAAAAACGCCCGGAATATTTTGCATGCTCGATCACATTGAGGAAATTATAAACAAAATTCCTAACGTAAAAATAAATATAGTTGGCGGTTCGGGCTGGAGGTTATTTAAAATAAAGTTGCTGGCTCACAAAATAAATTCTAGATTAGGCCATGAATATATAAAAATTTTTGGCACGCAGGTTAATCCAATAAAATTTTTGAGGGAAGCAAATTTAATATGTTGTGTAGCGTCATCGGCTATGGAATCGGCTTATATGGGTCGTCCTGTTATTATGGTTGGTTCGCATTACAGGGGATTGCTTACGCCTGAAAATTTTGATGATGCCATAAAAGGTTTTTTTGGTGAACGCTCTGGGGTGTTATTTGAATATAAAAATTTGTTGCCGGAAATATTTAAAGTTTATGAAAATTACCGGGATGAAAAATTTAGGGATGATTTAAAAAATATTTCAGTTGAGATCAATAAAAAATTTTCTGCGGGAGTAATGTTGAGACAGTTTAATAAAATTATTGGGAGTTTGTAGGCTTGGTATATGCAACGTAAAATTATTTTCTGAACAAAAAAAATTAAATCCCGGATTTTCATGGCACCCGAAAAATTCTGTTTATTGCTGCTTCCTTCCGGATCTGACAAAATTCGCAGGTTTTCGCCGCATGAAGCCGGGATATTTGCAAGTATATATTAACGGTGATAAAAATTCAATTTGATTTAAGCAGAGTTTTGGGCAAAGGGACTAAATTATTAATTTTCATTAATCGTTCTTTTGTTTCACTGTTAAGATGATCGAAATAATTTCCAGTTAAATTTTTATCTTTACCGAGCCAAATAATTTCAACGTCATTACTAAATAAAATTACAGCAGTAGAATTTAATGTGATTGCTGTTTTTAAATTCACTCCGCATAAATTTAATAATTCCATTGGGGCAGGTTTATCCCAAACTAAAAAGCCGGGCAATGCTTCAGAATAATTTAAAGGGTTTCGCGGATGTAATTTAATGACGACTTTTGATGGATCATAATCTTTTAAAATTTTCCGTGTCATTTCGATTTGTTCAGCTTCAGTCATAAATTTATCTATCGCCCATTGTTGATCCAAAAAAATAATATTTCGTCCTTCGAGTTTATTTAAATCATTTTGAGTAACATCAAAAAATTCGAGTATAAAAGATTTTTTATCATCACCGGAATTATTCCAAAGTTCATTAAGCGGTAAAATTTCATAATTCAAATTTGAGTAATAATCCGGCAGATTTGTAAAACCAGTTAAAATAATTTTCTCGCAGTTTTTATTATGTCCGTAAGGTTTTATATTGTAATTCCCATAAATAATTTTTTTAATTAAACTTTTTATTTTCTGTTTAAAATTTAATTTTTCGGGGTTATTATTCAGCCATTCGTGATAAAAATAATTTACTGAACCATCTTCAAGCAAAGTATAATGCTCATTATATAAAAGAACTCTGCACCAGCCAGTATGATCAACAGCCCAAAATTTAGATGTTTTCATAAACGGGTATTTAAAATTTTTTGAATAGTGTTTAAATCGTTCAACAAAAAATATTGTAATAAAACTCTCGGAGTGGCAACAATTACAACGTTTTTTACATTAGAATATTGCCCCCCCCCACTCTTATGCTTTTTACGTAATTCATTTTAAGTAAACCTCCTGAAAAAATTTTACAGCTTGAAATTATATAACACTCAAAAAAAATTTTTTAAATTTAAAATATTCATTTGCACATAAAATGCACATAAAAATTTGACAAGTTTTAAACCGTGATTATAATATCTGGCGTGTTAATTGAATTTGGTGGGTTGGCCGAGAGGCTGAAGGCGCTCGCCTGCTAAGTGAGTATAGGGTCTAATAACTCTATCGTGAGTTCAAATCTCACACCCACCGCCATTTTAAATTAACTCGTTGCGGTAGTAGCTCAGCTGGATAGAGCGACAGTCTACGGAACTGTAGGTCATGGGTTCGAATCCTGTCTACCGCGCCACTAAAAAATTTTTATTTTTCCCGTTCATAAACGTTTGAAATATTCCAGAAATAAGAGCTGATTTGTTATTCGTGTATAATATTCAAGTTTAAGACATTCTCGAAAAATAATTTTTACCGGCCAATATTTGCGAGATGTTCATAAAGTTTTTAAATTAAATTTTTAAATTTTTATATTAGGAGTTTTGAGAATGACAAAAAAATTTTTATTGGCACTCGTGTTAATTTTTGCTGTTAGTTCTTGTTCATTTGCTGACACGTTTAAAATTGGCGGGACTGCTCCATTAACCGGCGGTGCTGCAATTTATGGAAATGCCGCAAAAAATGGTGCTCAAATCGCCGTCGATGAAATTAACGCGTTGAATGGTGGCGTAAAATTTGAATTAAGATACGAGGACGATACTCACGATGCAGAAAAAGCAGTAAACGCATATAACGTTTTAAAAGATTGGGGGATGCAAATTTCTTTAGGTTCAGTGACTTCCAAACCCTGCGAAGCTACGGCAGCAGAAAATTTTTCAGACAGGATTTTTGCTTTAACTCCTTCAGCTTCATCAGCAGCAGTCACAGAAGATAAAGATAACGTTTTTCAAATGTGTTTCGTTGATCCAAATCAGGGAAGCGCTTCAGCTCAATATATTGCTTCGAAAAATTTAGGCAAAAAAATTGCTGTCATCTGGAAAAATGATGACGTTTACTCAAAAGGTATCCGCGACACATTTGTAGAGAAAGCTCCGGGTTTAGGACTCGAAATCGTAAGCGAGACAACTTTTGCAGACGGAAATGACAATGATTTTTCAGTACAGATTTCAGACGCTCAAAGCAAAGGCGCAGAACTCGTATTTTTGCCAATGTATTACCAGCCGGCTTCTTTAATTTTGGCTCAGGCTTCCAGCATAAATTTTGCTCCTAAATGGTTCGGCGTTGATGGAATGGACGGAATTTTAACGATGGAAGGTTTTGATAATTCTCTCGCCGAAGGAGTAATTTTATTGACACCGTTTAACGCAGATGCTAAAGACGAAAAAACTCAAAAATTTGTCGCCGAATATAAAAAACGTTTTGGAGAAATCCCGAACCAATTCGCTGCAGATGGTTATGACTGCGTTTACGCTTATTGCCAGGCTCTCACAAATTCCGGCGCAAAATCTTCAATGAGCAACGAAGAAATAAATAATTTAATGATCGCTCAATTTACAAGCATGACATTTAACGGAATCACCGGAGAAAATATGAAATGGAGCAAGCAGGGCGAAGTAACAAAAGACCCTAAAGGCATGATAATTCAAAAAGGTGCATACGTAGGACTCGAATAATTTTTTAATTTTTTTATTTTTTATTTAGTCCCAAATATTTTATTATTATTCTATTATTTAAGGGAGAAGAGATCGGGCCGGCCTCCTCCCTTATTATTTTATTATATTATTTTTATGAAAGGAGATAAATATTTAATTTATGATCTTTTTAGATTTTTTCATCAGCGGCATAAGTTTAGGAAGCATTTACGCAATAATTGCACTCGGCTACACTATGGTTTACGGAATAGCTAAAATGTTAAATTTCGCTCACGGTGATGTAATAATGATTGGCGCGTATGTTTGTTTTTATGCTGTGTCTCGTTATAAATTAGATCCGTTCATCGGGGTAGCTCTCGCAATTTTAGTCAGCACATTACTCGGAATAATTGTCGAACGTTTAGCATATAAACCATTAAGGCAAGCTCCATCACTTGCAGTATTAATAACGGCGATCGGAGTAAGTTATTTTTTGCAAAACACAGCGTTATTATTATGGTCATCGAATCCTAAATTTTTCCCGTCAATAATTGGGCGCGGAACATTTGAATTTTTCGGCGGAAAATTATCCGTATCACACGTAACAATTTTAACGATCGGCACATGTCTTTTAATTATGTTTATATTGAGCCTGTTCATAAATAAAACCCGTTTAGGAAAAGCGATGCGGGCATGTTCAGAAGATAAAGGAGCGGCGCAATTAATGGGAATAAACGTAAACGCTACGATTTCTTTAACATTTGCGATCGGTTCAGGTTTAGCGGCAATAGCTGGGGCGTTATTATGTTCAGCGTATCAGACTTTAATGCCGACGACCGGATCATTACCGGGAATAAAAGCATTTACTGCGGCGGTGTTCGGCGGAATTGGATCGATACCCGGTGCATTTTTGGGAGGTTTATTGCTCGGAGTAATTGAAATTTTTGCGAAGGCTTATATTTCTAGTCAATTGTCTGATGCAGTAGTGTTTGCAGTTTTGATAATAGTATTACTTGTGAAGCCTGCAGGATTGCTCGGAAAACATACGCAGGAGAAAGTGTAAAAAAAAATGACAATGAGAAGATTAATAAATTTAAAACGCGTCGAAGCTAGAAGAATTTTTTTAACGTATTCGATCGTAATAATTTCGTTTTTAATCTGTTACGTGATGAGCGAAGTAAAAATTTTAAGTTCATCAATGCGCGGGATGTTAGTTCCGATTTGTGCATATATGGTCATGGCGGTTTCTTTAAATTTGGTCGTTGGAATTTCCGGTGAATTATCTCTCGGCCATGCTGGATTTATGTCGATCGGAGCATTTTCTGGTGTAGCAGTCGCGCTAATAATGCAGAACATAAATAAATTTTATCCGGGAACGCCGGAATTTTTGCAAAATATATTTTTAAATGCGCCGTTTAGGTTAGCATTATCGATGATCGCCGGAGCATGTTTCGCAGGTTTAGCAGGTTTTTTAATTGGGATTCCAGTTTTAAGACTGAACGGGGATTATTTAGCAATAGTAACGTTAGCATTTGGCGAAATAATCAAGAGCATATTAAATAATTTTTATTTCGGAGTCGATAAAAACGGCTTACATATGAGCATGATAACGGACACGACAAATTTATTAAAGGGCGGACGCTTAATTATTCGCGGGCCGATGGGGATTAATGGAATTATGAAAATTTCGACTTTTACGGCTGGTTTTATTCTCGTAATGATTTCGCTGATAGTTGTATTTAATTTAGTAAATTCGAGATCGGGCCGGGCGTTTATGGCAATTCGTGATGACAGGATCGCGGCTGAAAGTATTGGACTCGACATAACAAAATATAAAATGATGGCGTTTGTCACATCTGCAGCATTAGCCGGAGCAGCAGGGACATTATTTGCGATGAATTATTCGACGATAGCGGCAAATAAATTTGATTTCAACACTTCAATTTTAATTTTAGTTTTTGTCGTGTTAGGCGGTCAAGGTAATTTTTTAGGTTCGATAATAGCGGCTGCAGCATTGACAATTTTGCCCGAAAAGCTTCGGGAATTTTCAGATTATAGAATGCTTTTATACGCTGTAATTTTAATTGTTACGATGTTATGCACGAACAACGATAATATAAAAAATTTCATGCAGAAATTAAACCCGTTTAAATCCAAAGAGGAGGCGGAATAATTATGCCGTTCACAAAAAGTAATACGAAATTAATTCCGTTACCTTCAAAAGGAATGGTGCCCGATCGAGATATTGAACGCTCTCCGGTTTTAGAGTGCATAAATTTAGGGATAACACTCGGAGGAATAAAAGCCGTTGAAGATTTTAATTTAACGATTGGCCGGACTGAAATTGCCGGATTAATTGGGCCGAACGGTGCAGGAAAAACTACGGTGTTTAATTTGCTTACAAAAGTTTATCAGCCCACTACCGGAACAATTTTATTAAACGGCAAGGACACTCACGGAATGAATACGGTTCAGGTCAATCGGGCAGGAATCGCCAGAACTTTCCAGAATATAAGATTATTTAAAAATTTAAGTGTTGTCGATAATGTAAAAGTCGCAATGAATAACGAAATGCGTTATAACATGTTCAGCGCGATTTTAAGGCTTCCGAATTACCGGCGTGAAGAAATTGCAGCACATCGAAGGGCATTAAAATTATTATCAATTTTCGACATGCAAAATATTGCGGATGTTCGTGCAGGTTCTTTACCGTATGGAGCGCAGAGGCGTTTGGAAATTGTGAGGGCACTTGCAACGAATCCGAGTTTATTATTATTGGACGAGCCTGCCGCCGGTATGAATCCTTCAGAGACGGCCGAATTAATGGACAGCATCAGAAAAGTTCATGAAATGTTTCAGATCGCTATAATTTTAATTGAACATGATATGAATTTAGTAATGAATATTTGTGAAGGGATTTGCGTTTTAAATTTCGGTCATATAATTGCGAAGGGAACTCCTGATGACATTCAATCAAATCCGGCAGTGATCGAGGCATATTTAGGGAGGAGGAAATAAACAATGAGTGCAGAGACTGAATTTGTTACGAAAAAGGAATTTGAACACGAAATCGAAAAAGTTAGAACGACGCAGGAATTTGACAGACAATTAAACGATTTTAGGATCGATTCTATTAGGGAAATGCTCGACGAAAGATCTAAAAATTTTAATTCGATCATTGATGCAAGGTTTGAAATTATGCAGGCCAAAATGGACAAAAGCCTCGCGGAACATAAAGAAGTGACGGCACGCCTCGAAGGGAAAATTAATGCTGTCGAATCAAAACTTGATATGTTTATACATGGCCGTTATTGGGAAATTGCTGGAGTTGGGTTAATTGTCGGGCTTGTAACATTTTTTGTGCAATATTTTGTGAAATGATGAGACATGAAACGAGGTGAAAATTTATTTTGTCAGAACCAATTTTGAAAGTTGAAAATATTAATGTCTTTTACGGGAGCATTCACGCAATAAAAGGGATTTCGTTTGAAGTTCACGACGGCGAAATAGTTACGCTAATCGGAGCAAACGGCGCGGGGAAATCTACAACGTTAAACACAATTTCCGGATTATTGCACCCTAGCACTGGAAGCATTTCATTTTTGGGGGAGAGCCTCGCCAAAGTTCAACCGCATAAAATCGTCAGCAGAGGTTTAGCGCAAGTTCCGGAAGGCCGGCGGGTTTTTGCACAAATGACCGTGCGTGAAAATTTAGAAATGGGCGCATATGTTCAAAGAGATAACGATAATATCCGCGATGACATTGAGAAAGTTTATAATTTATTTCCGAGATTGAAGGAGCGCCGCAAACAAATAGCCGGAACTTTATCAGGCGGAGAGCAGCAAATGTTAGCGATGGGACGGGCTTTAATGTCCAGACCAAAATTATTAATGCTTGATGAGCCTTCGATGGGATTAGCGCCGATTTTGGTAGAGCAGATTTTTGAAATTATAGCGAGTATGCATAAAACTGGAGCGACTATTTTATTAGTTGAACAGAATGCGCAAATGGCATTATCGATAGCGAGCAGGGGTTACGTAATGGAGACCGGGAAAATTGTGACGACAGGGACCGGAGAAGAGTTATTATCATCGGCTGAAATAAAAAAAGCATATCTTGGCGGATAAAAAAATTTTAATTTAAAATTTAAATTGATTTATGAGGCACTCTCAAAATTTTGGGGGTGTCTTAATTTTTTGTTATAATCTGGTGGCTGTTTGAAATAAAAAAATATTAGTGAAGGAGTGTAAAAATTTCGATGCAGGATAATGCTAATAAAAAAATTGCTTTTATAGTTCCGTATTATGGGAAATTCCCGAATTATTTTCCGTTGTGGCTGAAAACTTGCGAATATAATCCAACGATAGATTTTTTATTATTTACTGATGAGGATACGATGAGGG